>JACZQS010000005.1 GCA_022545625.1 Pseudomonadota bacterium | reverse complement strand
AGGCAAGCGAATTCAATATCGACCAAGACAGCGGCCGCGGCACGGCAAAAAACGCCACCATTTATTTTCAGGAAATCCCATTTTTCTACCTTCCCTACATCATGTTTCCGATCGATGATCGCCGAATGTCGGGTATGCTCACCCCATTAATCAGCTATTCTGATACGCGCGGAGGCAGTATCGCGGTACCGCTTTACTGGAATATTGCGCCAAACATCGATGCCACTATTACGCCTGCCTGGTATAGCAAACGAGGACTGCAGTGGAATAGCGAAAACCGCTACCTTAGCCAAAATCAGGAAGGGCAGCTAGACCTGTCTTACCTGGACGACGACTTGACGAGTAGTACTCGATGGCTCAAAAAATGGCAGCATAGGGCCGATCTGGGTCTAAACATAAAGGCCAATATCCTGTTGCAGGAAGTTTCCGATGATTCATATTTCAGCGATTTCGAACCACTCACATCGGAAAGAGATGACATCGATTACCTCGAAAGGCACATAACCATAAGCCATAGCAGTCAATCGTGGGAAACCAGGTTAAGGTGGCAAGATTACCAGACGCTCGATCAGACCATCCCCATTTCCAGCCAACCCTATCAGCGCCTGCCAGGATTTACGCTCAACAGCCTGTTCAAACCACTCGATAATGGGCTGCAGTTTGAATTGCGCAATGAATGGGTTAGCTTCGATCGCGACAGCAGTGTTACCGGGTCTCGACTGCACATAGCACCGTCTATTGCCTGGTCAAAATCCGATAGCTGGTATTTTTTCAAGCCAAAGCTGCAATACGCGTTGACCGAATATCGACTCGACAATAACAGTCCGAATGACCATAACATCTCTCGCTCTATTCCGACCCTCAGCCTGGATACCGGCATGATATTCGAGCGTGTCTTTAACGCCAGGCGCGGCTGGATACAGACCCTGGAACCGCGCCTGTTTTACCTGAATACGCCGTTTGAAGATCAAAGTATTATTCCTGATTTTGATACCGCAGAACTATCAGAATCCTATAACAATTTATTTGCAACCAATCGATTTAGTGGATTTGACCGAATTGGCGATGCAGATCAGTTTACCCTGGCCATCGGTTCGCGAATTATTAGTACAAGGAGTGGAGAGGAACTGTTTAACTTCGCACTTGGACAAATACATTATCGACAGGACAGACGGGTGAGCCTCGATAACACGATTGCAACAAACTCTAAATCGAATTTAATCATGCAAGTGTCGCTGACACCCAGTCCTAACTGGAGAGTAACCTCAAAACTTGTGCGTCAACCAGATAAGACCTGGTCAGAAAAGAACCTCTCAATCAATTACCAGGATCAGGGCTTCGCCGCCAATATCGAATACTTTTTCACCGATCAGGAGCTGGAACAATACCTGGTCTCGGCGGCTTATCCTCTGAATGACCGATGGACCATAGTGGCCAAGTACCATCAATCGCTGCTGGAACCGGGCCTGGTGAAATTAGGAACCGAAGAAACAGTCGAAAATTTATTTGGCCTGAGCTATGAATCCTGTTGCTGGGGCTTTAAAATACTCGCCAGCCAAACCAGTGACGATAATTTTATCGAAATTGATCGAACAATATATATTGAATTGACATTAAAGGGTCTGGGCCAGGTTGGTCAGAATATCGATACCAGGCTAACGAATTCGATCCCTGGATACCAGGCCCAGTTTTAGTCAGTACAGACCACAGCACATCGCCCATGATCCGTATAATAATATTTTTCTTGATTTTAACATCCCATCTGCAAGTTGCGTTGGGTGAGCAAAAGTTGATCGATGCAATCGTTGTAATCGTCGATGAAGATGTCATATCGAAACGCGAACTGGAATCCAGAATCGAACTTGTTAGTACCGATTTGGCACGGTCGAACCGGAGTTTGCCAGATCCAGGAACCTTATATCGACAGGTGCTGGAAATAATGATTAACGACTCGGTACTGCTTCAGGAGGCGAGCAATCGAGGTATAAAAATAACCGATGGCCAGCTAAACCAGGCAATGCAAAATATCGCCCGTGAAAACAGCATGAGCCTGGCTGCTTTCCGGCAAGCATTGATCAACAAGGGATTTAAATATGAAGGATATCGCGCAACCATACGCAAGGAGGTTACAATTGATACCCTGCGCCGACAATATGCTGCACGAAGCTCCCCGGTGACTAAAGCTGAAGTTGATGAATTTATACACCGGACTGGTGGCGATAATATCGAATACGAATATCGGCTGGCACATATTTTGATTGCCCTGCCTGACGCGGCTTCACCGGAACGGGTAAATACTGCCCTCCAAACCGCCAATTCAATTTTGGATCGTCTTGCCCAGGAAGGACAGTTTGAACAGCTCGCTAACGAATTTTCGTCGGGCTCTAACGCGCTGCAAGGAGGCGATCTGGGGTGGCGAAAAAAGGCCGAGGTGCCAAGCCTGTTTTCCAAAGCCGTTCAGGATATGACACCGGGAGATTATGCCGGGCCGATTCGTAGCCCCAGCGGATTTCACATTGTTTCTCTGACAGACCGCCGCGATGCCGAGCAAGTCCTGACGGAACAAACCAGAACGCGCCACATACTGATACGTTCTAACGATCTAATTTCCGAGGAGGATGCTAAAAGCCGCCTCGACGAGCTACGCGACCAGATCCTGGCCGGCGGTGATTTTGCCAAGCTGGCGCGCCTTCATTCAGTCGACTACACCTCCGGCGCTGATGGTGGCGACATCGGCTGGATGGATCCAGGTGGCACCGTGATCGAATACGAAAATGCCGCGAAATTATTGCGACCCGGTGAAATTAGCGAACCATTTCGTTCCCAGTTCGGCTGGCACATAGTCGAGGTAACTGGTCGCAGGACTGTCGATGAAACAAAAGAGACTAAACGCAGGAAAATCGAATCCCAGTTATTGCAGCGGAAACAACGTGAGGCCTTTGATATATGGACGCGGCGACTCAGGGACGAAGCTTACGTAGTTTTTCCCGATGCCCAGACATAATCTAATTATCGCTATTACTTCGGGGGAACCGGCTGGCATTGGGCCTGATATTATCAATGATATTGACCCAAATGCCTTTTCCGCACGGCTGGTAATTATCGGGGATCGGGAATTAATAGCGTCTCGTTGCAGAGCACAGAACGCGAGTAGCGAGTTTGTCGAATACCGGTCTGATCGCGACCCTCCTGAATCGGGTGCACTGGAGATATTACATATTCCACTCTCAGAACCCTGTGAAGCCGGGGTCCCGAATACAGCTAATGCCAGTTATGTGCTTGAAATGCTGAAGCGCGCATGCGACGGTTGTGTTAAACAGGAATTTGATGCCATGGTCACTGCACCGGTGCAAAAGGACGTCATAAACCGGGCAGGTACCGCCTTCAGCGGCCATACCGAATTCCTCGCCAATCTGTGTGGCGAAGCCAAGCCGGTCATGTTATTGACTGCCGATCAGCTTAGAGTCGCACTCGTAACCACCCATTTACCCTTACGACAGGTACCTGCGGCGATCAGTACCGAATTGATCATGCAAATTCTCGAAATTCTCAATCGTGACCTGGAATTGAAATTTGGCTTGCGTCATCCCCACATCAAGGTCTGCGGTCTCAATCCCCACGCGGGGGAATCCGGGTACCTGGGGCGTGAGGAAATAGAGTTGATATCTCCCGCTATCGAAAAAATGCAACATAGGGGTCTGAATATCAGTGGGCCGTATCCGGCCGATACGGTATTCACCCAACAGAATTTGATCGATGCCGATGTGGTCCTGGCAATGTACCATGACCAGGGACTACCAGTATTGAAACATGCTGGATTTCATCGAGCAGTCAATACCACGCTCGGGCTACCGATCATCCGTACTTCGGTGGATCACGGTACTGCACTGGATCTGGCCGGTAGTTCCAACGCCGACGCAGGTAGCCTGTTGTCGGCAATAAGCTCGGCAATACTCCAGGTCGAATGCGTGAGGAAAAATGCTCCGAGCTCGTAAGCGCTTTGGTCAGCATTTTTTGCATGACAAGAATATTATCCACAAAATCCTGACAGCAATCGACCCAAACCTGGATGACAATCTGCTCGAAATCGGCCCCGGACGGAGAGCCTTAACCCTGCCATTGTTAAATTATTGTGATCAATTAACCGTGGTCGAGCTGGATCGGGACCTGATTCCAGTTTTACAGCGAAAGGCGGTTCAGGGCGGCCAACTGAAAGTGATTAACGCTGACATTTTGACCTTTGAGTTTGACAGCTTGTCGCGCATCGGGGGTTTAAGAGTTGTCGGTAATCTGCCTTACAATATATCTACGCCGTTGATGTTTCATCTGATGGACTCGATTACAAAAATCCAGGACATGCATTTTATGCTGCAAAAAGAAGTCGCCCGACGCATTGTTGCCAACGTGGGTACGCGAAATTATGGTCGCTTGTCAGTGATGATTCAGTATTTCTGCCACTGCCAGTATTTATTCGATGTCGCGCCCACTTGCTTCACACCGGCGCCCAAAGTTGATTCTGCCGTTATCAGGTTGACACCGCATAAAGCACCTATTGTCAGCGCTAAGGATTTCACAGTATTTTCGGAGATAGTGCGGACTGCGTTCAATCAACGTCGAAAAACCATTTCCAATTCACTGAAATCGATGCTATCCCCGGAGATCCTCGATGCCTGCAATATTGACAGGCGCTTACGTGCTGAAAATTTAACCCTGCAGGACTTTGCCTGCCTGGCCAATCATGTATCACCAGGGGGAACTGATGAGTAGGCCCCTGCTATCATTGATTACCGCGATGGACAGTAACCGGGTGATTGGGATGAACAATACCCTCCCCTGGCATCTACCCGCTGACCTTGCATTTTTCAAACGGACCACGATGGGCAAGCCAGTCATCATGGGCAGAAAAACCTTTGAATCGATAGGAAAAGCACTCCCGGGACGGAAAAACATCGTGCTAACGCGCGACGCCAGTTTTGAAGCTCCCAATTGCGAAGTTGCCAGCAGTATCGATCACGCGATATCCAGGGTCGGCGATAGCGAAGAAGTCATGCTGATCGGGGGTGCAAGTTTATACGAGCAAACTATCGATAGCGCCGATATCATTTATTTAACTTTAGTTCACCATCAGTTTAACGGTGATACCTGGTTTCCGGAAATTAACCCATTAGACTGGAAAATTAATTCCCAGGATGATTATAAACGCGATGAGAAAAACCCATTCGCTTATTCTTTTCTAAAATACATGCGAGTATTGTAGCCAATATTAAGTTAAAATAAGCTGCTCTATAAAAATACTGTTGCCCTTAAATGGACGAGAATACTAGCAAGGAATTTACATAATTGGAAAATCGTATCTTTACTATCGGGCGAGAAGGTCATATTAAAATTAATGATCCGACCGTCAGCAAGCAACATGCTGAGATCGAAATCATCAATGGTGAGGTATATTTACGAGATCTGGATTCCACTAATGGAACTTTCCTGATTAAGAATAAAAGACTGGTGCCTTTCAAAGAGGGCTATGTACAGCTTAACCAGATGTTAGTACTGGGGAATCAAAAATACAGTGTTAAAGAACTGCTGGAAACTGGCGGGGCATTTTCTGCCGGAACAGCCGACGACTAACGCAACTGGTCTAACCGCAGCACTCATTCCTTTCGCCGATTCAATACTGTTAAACATAAGCCACGCAACAACGGTCAGGCCAGGATTCCTGCCTGGATGGTTTACCCGGTAGTGATTAATATCGGGACTTGTTTAGAGTCCGACCACGATCAGAATAATACCAATAATCCAGGCCCAAACGTTGATACCGGGGGTAGATGGCTCATCGGTTTTTACCATCTGCTGCTGGGTCGTATTATACTGTGTGGATTCCTCGGAATTGAGCAGTCCTGGGGGAACCGTTACATCATCCAGAATAACCAGTTCCTCGCGAAACGCTGTTCCGTATTCACCGATCGCGATCAGAATTTGCTTATCTTCTTCATTGGTCAGGGTGATAATTCCATCCAATACCACCGCATGTAATTTGGCATCGGGATCATTGCGGCCAACAGTTTGACTGCAGTCATCGAGCCTACAAAGCTTGATCACGTACTCGGTTCCACGAATTCCGATCGTTGCCAGGCCTGTATTGACCTGATAATTGGACAGCGAACTAGCACCGATTGAGCCGGTTAATTTTCTCAGGCCACCTTTTATCAGGTCGATAATACTACTGCTATCCTTGCCAAAACCTGACGTGATAATGTAGGTACTGATTTTTACAACCGAATCTTCTTTCAGGTAAATTTCAGCGCCATCGTCCATTGCGATAAACGCGGTAGAATCGATACCGGTAGTGATGCGGTCACCTTCGTATATCGGAGAATTGATTTCGAGCTGCTGCGTTTCGCCATTCAAATCCTGCACTATGACGGGGCCATGCTGGCGTACAACATATCCGACTTTACTTTTTTTAGTTATCTCCGATGCAGCTATGCGCTTGATTTCGACCAGTTTAAGCCGCGAACCCGCTACCAGTCGGCTCGAATTAGGATGAAATGAATATGGATTCAACTCAATTAATTTCTTTTTGATATCGAGCCACAGTTCGACTTCGGCTGGATAGATTTTTCGCACTATCTGGTCTATCGACATACCCGGATCCACATGCAAGATGACCCTGGAAGAGGGGGTCAGTTCAACAGTCTCTGCGGCGTTCGCCGACAGACTGAATAAACCGCCGATAATAATTAGCACCGAGGCTAGATATAAATTTCTTATCACGTTTGGTTAACTCCCAACAGGGTCATATCTTCTGCTTTTTGAAGAGCCTGACTGACATAACGTGCGGTTACCCTCAATATTGCCAGATCGTTTTCATCAAAGTCGTCGTTAGAGTTATTGTTTACCACTTCGATGGCTCCGTATGTTTTGTCATCGTTGTACAAGGGCGCGCACATCAGTGCACGGGTTTTAAAACCGACTACCTGGTCTATTTCCGATGACCACTGCACAGATTTTTGCACATCGGGTAACAGCACCGGTATTTTGGTCATGACTACATTTCCTACAATCCCAGTATCGGAACTGATACGGTAATTTCGCAATTGTTCCCTCGCCTCGCCGACCACGTCCGCAAATACCAGTTCACCGGATTCATCGTCGACTAAAATCAATGAACCATTCTCTGAGTCACATGCGTGTAGAGCCAGGGACAACAGCTTATTGAGCAACTTCTTCAGATCAAATTCAGCAGACAGTCCACTCATCGTATCGTCCATTTGATTCAAGGCCCGGAATGCCTGCTGGTGCCGAGTCAATCTAATACTAATTTGTTGAATACGGGCCTTGAGAGACTCGTTTTCGTCTCGCAACATCTGAGCTAAACCGCGACGGTCGATAGGCATTTAATTCACCGTATAGTCTCTGAAGATTATAACTACAAATCCGACCGTGCAGCCTAATAATAGGCTGAATGGTCCTGTTTAGGCGACGGAAGTCAACAATATGTAAAATTTCTCATTTAAATGGCAAATTAAGTCTATTTATGTGCCTGTGACTGGCCGCATCTGATATCAAACCATCGGGGCTCGGTAGTATCTATTCTCAATGCGATCAGTCGATGACCCCAGACACAGCCACTATCGATAGCAAAATGCCGGCCATAAATGCCAGCTTTGAGAGTTGACCAGTGTCCAAATACAATGCGGACAGGCGATTCCAGCCGCGGGTTCTTTTCAAACCAGGGAATCAGCCCCGCGCTCGCATGCTGGCGTGGGCTACCTTTTGCCTGGTACTCGAGTCGACCATCAGCGGTATAAAAACGCAGGCGTGTCAGTATATTAGTGATACAGCGCTGTCGCTCTATACCGGTCAAATCCTCCGACCATTGATCCGGCAGGTCGCCGTACATCTGGCTGAAAAATAAGTCAGTGTTCCCACCGCGTAAAACCTGTTCCAGTTCGCCCGCGTATTCCATGGCCTGGGAGATACTCCAGTCGGCATCTATACCAGCATGCACCAGCAGAATTTTTAAATCATCATCATAGTGGATCAGTGGCCGCGACTGTAACCACTCGATGAGTTCTGCACAATCCGGGCTGACGAGGATTTCTGACAGCACACTGGATTCGCTGATCACTTGCCGGGAATGGAAAATTTCCAGCAGGTGTAAATCGTGATTACCCAGTACAGTCACCGCCGAGTCACCCAGTGAACGCACGAATCGTAAAGTTTGCAGGGAGTCAGGGCCGCGATTGACCAGGTCCCCGCAAAACCACAGTTTATCGCGGGTTTGATCAAACTGGATTTTTTCCAGTAATTGGATCAGCCTGGAATAGCAGCCCTGAACATCGCCGATTACATAAACAGCCATGCGCTCAGACTGGACCCGTCAATCCGGCTAGCCGCCTAGCCCGGATATTGCATGAAGGCGGTGACAACTTATGGCTATTATCAGTAAATTCATAGTTAGGCATGAAAATTATGGGAATCGAAATATACAGTTTGTACCTGAACAAATTCAGGAAAAATCTGGCTGCTCCCGGCAAGCTGCTCCTGCATTGCTCTACCACCTACGTCCCTGTAGGCGATCTTGATCGATCTCCCTTGATTAAGGAACCTCTGAGCAAGTCCTATGCATCGGCAGGCGATAGATCAACCTTGTTTGCCATATTTTCCCTGAGCTTCGGTCCCTTCATGCAATATGCGGGCTAGTGAAGAATCCGGGGCGTAGATAAAACGAATTCTTCGATAGTTGCGTCGAATTTTGAGCCATCCGCTGACTCCATTTGATAACTGCCTTTCATCGTGCCAACCGATGTTTCCAGCATGGTCCCCGAGGTGTAGACAAACTGTTCTCCAGGCTTGAGTATGGGCTGTTCACCAACGACACCATCGCCCCTGACTTCCTGAACCTTGTGATTTGAATCGGTGATTACCCAATGCCGTGTTAGCAACTGGGCGGTTTGCTGCCCCTGGTTCTGTATCGTAATGGTATAGGCAAATACATAGTAATTCTGCTCGGGATTGGACTGTTCCTCGATATAACGTGTTTCAACGTCTACCTTGATATTATTTTGAAGAGAGTCGGCCATACATAAGAATCGCTATTAATGTAATCACTAGTGTACGCGAAATTGAATCATTTATGCAGTGCATTACTCAAACCGCTACTGCAGCTTTGATATGTTCATGGCTTTGATAGCCCTGAAGCTCGAAATCCTCGAACCGAAACGCGAGTAGATCGTCTACCTCCGGGTTTAGGTCCATGACGGGTAGAGGATACGGATTGCGTGATAATTGTAATCGAGCCTGTGGCAGGTGATTATTATAAAGGTGCGCATCACCGAGGGTATGGACAAAATCTCCCGGAATTAAGTCGGTTACCTGCGCCACCATCAAAACCAGCAATGCGTAAGAGGCAATGTTAAAGGGTACGCCGAGGAAAATATCGGCACTGCGCTGGTAGAGCTGACAGGACAATCGGCCTTCGGAGACATAAAACTGAAAAAACGCGTGACAGGGGGGCAAGGCCATTTTTTCGATTTCGCCAACATTCCAGGCATTAACGATCATTCGACGCGAATCAGGATTTGATTTAATTTGTTCGATCAATTGTTGAATCTGATCGATACGCCGACCATCGCTCGTTCCCCACGACCGCCATTGCGCTCCATAAACCGGCCCGAGGTTACCCTTGTCATCGGCCCAGGCGTCCCAGATACCTACTTTGTTTTGCTGTAGATAAGCAATATTGGTATCACCCTGTAAAAACCAGAGTAGTTCATGGATAATCGAATGCAGGTGCAGTTTCTTCGTCGTAATTAACGGGAATCCCTGGCTTAAATCGAAACGCATCTGGTAGCCGAAAACCGACAGGGTGCCTGTTCCGGTGCGATCCGTCTTATCGCTACCGTTTTCCATGACATGGCGCATCAGGTCAAGATATTGCTGCATCGCGATTTTTCCTGTGGGCAATAATAATAAATCCTATTCCAAATATAATCATCGGTACGGACAATACAATGCCCTTCGTTAGCCAATCAGTGTTCAACAAATAACCAATGTGGGCATCGGGCAAGCGGATAAATTCCACCCCTGTTCTGGCCACCCCATAGAGCATCAGGAAATACCCCGAAACGGTCATTACCGGCCTCGGTTTCGCCGATATCAACCACAGCAGGATAAACAGCAGCAAACCCTCAAAGATCATTTCATACAGTTGCGACGGGTGGCGCGGACTGAAACACAGGGGACCGGCAAAATCGACATATCGATCCGGTGGAAATTGCTCACAGGATAGTTTCATCGCCCAGGGTACTGTCCCCGGGGCTCCCC
The DNA here is from genome assembly GCA_022545625.1 of Pseudomonadota bacterium. Taxonomy (GTDB): domain Bacteria; phylum Pseudomonadota; class Gammaproteobacteria. The sequence goes on along the minus strand of JACZQS010000005.1, from coordinate 11,054 downwards.
ATAATTCAGCGTTGATAAAGTTACCCAAACGACCTGCCGCCAGACCCAGGGGTATCAGCGGTGCAATAAAGTCAGTGAGTTGAAAAAAACTACATCCAATTTTTCGCCGATACCACTCCATCGCAACTAGCACGCCCATGAACCCGCCATGAAATGACATACCGCCCTGCCAAATCTTCAACAGGTAGAGCGGATCATTGATAAAACTGTCAATGTTATAAAAAAAAACCGATCCGATTCGCCCCCCAAGCACGGCACCCAGCGCCCCATAAAACACCAGATCGTCTATCTGGTCTGGACGTATAATACTGTGCGGCTGGCTTGCGCGCCGCTTGCCTAGCCACCAGACACTGGCAAACGCGATCAGATACATCATTCCGTACCAGTGGATTTTCACCGGTCCTAAAGCGACGACTACCGGGTCAATTTCAGGGTAAGCGATCATAGAAGAGGCAACTCTCAAATAGTATGGAAATTATGCCCGATCGAGGCGATATAATCTCGCCTATTCGATTGAGAATTAACCGATGAGCAACGCGCTTGCACAGGAATCCAGTCCTTATCTGCTACAGCATGCGGATAATCCAGTAGACTGGATGCCATGGTCACAAGCGACGCTGGACCTCGCTAAACAGCAGAACAAGCCCATCTTGCTATCCATTGGATACTCGGCCTGTCACTGGTGCCATGTCATGGCGCACGAATCATTTGAAAACGTCAAAACAGCAGAATTAATGAATCTGCATTTTATCAATATCAAGGTCGATCGCGAGGAGCGACCCGACATCGATAAAATTTATCAAAGTGCGCACCAATTGATCGCGCAGCGACCCGGCGGCTGGCCGCTGACCATGTTTCTTTCCCCACACGACCATCTACCATTTTTCGGTGGTACTTATTTTCCCCATACCCCCAGATATGGCATGATCGCCTTCGGCGATCTACTCCAGCAGATTACCAATATCTATCACCAGGAGCCGGATAAAATCCAGCAACACACCGAATCGATGCGGCAGGCGCTGGTCAACCTGGCACTACCGGACGACGGTGATCAGAGCGTTGCCGATATCCAGTCTCTAGTAAAATTCGACAAGCAATTGCTCGAACATTTCGATGATCTACACGGTGGTTTTGGCCAGGCACCGAAGTTTCCCCAGCCTGCGATGTTGATGCAGGCGATCCGCCGTGCATTTTCCGCGTCACCAACCGACCCGCTTTACCAGGCGATAGATTTTAGCCTGCATAAGATCGCCCTCGGCGGTATTCAGGATCATCTGGCCGGTGGATTTTATCGCTACTCGGTAGACGAGAAATGGATGATCCCACATTTCGAAAAAATGTTGTACGACAACGGCCAATTACTTTGCGTGTTTGCACTCATGTTTCGGCTCACCGGAAATCCAGATTACCAGGCAGCAGTCGAAGGTATTGTGTCCTGGTTAGGTCAGGAAATGCGGTCAGAATCCGGCGCATTTTTCGCTGCCCTGGACGCTGATTCGGAAGGTGTGGAAGGCAAATATTATGTCTGGACTCCTGCGCAGATAAAATCTTTACTGACTGCCGATTTGTACCCACTGGTCGCCTATAAATACGGTCTCGACAAGCCCGCAAATTTTGAGGGGAAATGGCACCTGCATGCCTATCATTCAAACCAGGCGGTTGCCGATAAGTATGAAATCGATCTGGACAGTTTTACCACATCACTAATCGATGGCCATAAGATATTACTGGAAGCGCGAAATCAACGTATTAAACCCGGTCTCGATAATAAAATATTGACGGCCTGGAATGCACTGGTGATTCAGGGTCTGGCAACTGCTGCGCGACTCCTGGCTAAACCGGATTATTATCAAATGGCACAGCGCTGCCTTGCCACCTTGCGCGACGAATGCTGGCACGATGACCGACTGCTAGCATTGAGCCAGCGATCGGGAAAACAATTGCCGGCATATCTCGATGATTATGCGCAACTGTTAAAAGCGACGATCGATTGCCTGCAGTACCAATGGCGCTCCGCCGACCTGGAATTTGCGATTGTGCTAGCGGATCATTTGTTGGCATTCTTCGAGGATACTGCACAGGGTGGTTTTTATTTTACTGCCAGCGATCATGAAGACCTGATCCTAAGACCCAAATCATGGCAGGACGAGGCGATGCCTTGCGGTAACGCGGTTGCCTCCGTGGCTCTATACCGACTCGGAATGCTGCTGGGGAATAGCCAGTATATTCAGGCCGCCGAAAAAGCGCTGCAATCGGTAGCGCCTAATGTCAACCAGACCCCGCTCTATGCAGCCGGTTTTCTCACCCTGCTGGAAGCAGTAAAGACCCAGCCCTGCACCATCATTGTGCGCGGGGATGCTCCCCAGTTGGATTTATGGCGGGATCAGTTAGCTCTCACACTAACGCCTGATCAATTAGCTTTTTTCATACCTGCCGATGCGGTAAATTTGCCCGATGCGATCGACCAGAAAAAGGCCGGTGAAAAAACCACAGCCTGGATATGCCACGGATTTACCTGCCAGTCACCGATTACCGATCTGGACGAATTGCTGTCCGGGATTTGATTCGAAACAATGCTCGTGCTGATCAGCCGACCAGCACCAGGACCCAGACCACGGTTAATAGCAAGATTGCGATAGCGACCGCAGCCGACCCCATGTCCTTGGCTCTTCCAGCCAGTTCGTGTTGCTCCTCTCCGATACGGTCGACTACCGCTTCAATCGATGAATTAAGTATTTCGACTATAAGTACCAGAAACACAGTCCCTACCAGTAACGCTTTTTCCGTGCCATCGTTTCCCAACCAAAAACCGGATGGAATCAAAACCAGGCTCGCCCAGATTTCCTGCCTGAATGCCGCTTCGTGCTTATAAGCAGCAGACAGACCCTGCCAGGAATACTGGCAAGCTTTGATGATGCGGGTAAAACCACTATTGCCACTAAACGCCATAGGTTTTTTTCAAAAATGAGGAAGCAGCGTTACTTCATTGCGCGCAGAGGAGTACTAGTCGTCTTCCTCTATCGATTCCGTATAGGCATCGGCATCCAGCAAATCATTAACCTCGTCGGGATCTTCCATCTTGATCTTGTACATCCAGCCGTCACCATAAGGATCGTCATTAATACGCTCCGGCGAATCTTCCAGTTCGACGTTAACTTCTATAATTTTACCGGTTACTGGTGCATAAGTATCTGAGGCGGCCTTTACCGATTCGATCACCGCAACCGAATCACCGGCGGAAACCGAACTTTCAGGTTCCGGTAACTCGACAAATACCAGGTCACCGAGTAATTCCTGGGCGTGATCTGAGACGCCGACTGTGGCTACGTCACCTTCAACCAGAACCCATTCGTGTGATGACAGAAATTTTAATTCGGATGGAACATTACTCATTTATTTTCTCCCATAGGTTATATGCATGATTTACCCTGTTTTACGAACGGGATTTTAACAACGTCCGCTTTTAGCAGTTTATTGCGAATTTCAACTTCGACCTCACCGGTGATACCTGCAGGTATCCTGGCCAGGGCAATCGATTTACCCAGGGTCGGTGAAAAACTACCGGAGGTAATTTCTCCTTCGCCGTCGTTGGTGACTACTTTCAGATGATTGCGCAACACACCTTTATCCAGCAACACCAGGCCCACCATCTGTTGCTGTACACCCCTGTCCAGTTCGGCCTGAAGCGCCTGCTTACCGATAAAATTGCGCTCGTCAGACATCGCCAGAGTCCAGCCCAGACCCGAAATAAGTGGACTGGTGGTTTCATCCATGTCGGTACCATAGAGGTTCATCCCCGCCTCCAGCCGCAAGGTATCCCGTGCGCCGAGGCCACAGGGCTTAACCCCGGCATCAAGTAACCCTTGCCAACAGCTAACCGCTTCATCCACAGGCATTAATATTTCAAAACCATCTTCACCGGTATATCCGGTTCTGCCGACAAAATACTCACCCACTTCAACGGCCATGAACCGGCCCAGGGATTCAACTGGGGCACGTTGGCCGTCTGCAAAAATAGTAAGGGCCCGCTCACGCGCAGCGGGACCTTGCACTGCAATCATCGCCACATCGTCGCGCTCGCGAAGTGATAAATTTGGATAAGCCGACGCCTGCCGGTTTAGCCAGGCTATGTCCTTGTCGCGCGTTGCCGAATTAATTATGACCCGGTAAAAACTGTCATGGATAAAATAGACGATGAGGTCATCGACTACACCCCCATTGTCGTTGAGCATGCAGCTATAGAGTGCTTTGCCCTGTGTTTTAAGCTTGGCAATATCGTTTGATAACAGGTTTTGCAAATATGCCCTGGCATCATCACCTGTGGCATCGACCACGGTCATGTGGGAGACATCGAACATACCGGCGTCCGAACGAACTAGATGGTGTTCGGAAATTTGTGATCCATAGTGAATCGGCATATCCCAACCGGCGAAATCGACCATTTTCGCCGACGCATCGAGATGAGCCTGGTGGAGTGGAGTATTTTTACTCATAACACAGCTGTAATTCGTTAGTTAAAAAATCCCCTGCTCGCTTAGCTAGTCGACCAGGCCAGACCGGAAAATTATACTGCTATCGGCTTTAACCTTCGGCGGTTAACCGGGCGGTTATCGGTCTCCGGACCAGAACAGTCGCAACAGCAATAGTCTTTGGACGATACCATAGTATGAGTCCAGTTTGAATTAAAGCCCTGAATACAAACCCGCTGGGTGTCGTCCCGTTCCATCGCCAGCGCAGTCCCGAGTCGTCGGTCAGACCCGTTCAGGCCATATTACGAATTGCCTGTTTTATCAACACTCGCCGACACCATGGACTGGCCTGGACCGCATGCATGCCGAGGTTTCGAACCCGGTTTATTCCGTACTTATCAGTTCCATACAACCATTTCAATCCACTGAACAGGTGGGTCGCAATCGCAGTCTCGCTTTTACGTTGGCGTTCAAACTGCCTCAACCTGGGCCTGTGCCAGGGATTGTCAAGACCACCAATTAGTCGCGTCAGTAAATCAACGTCGCTGAACCCCAGGTTCACCCCCTGTCCCGCCAACGGGTGTACACCATGAGCCGCATCGCCAATCAGCAGGATTCGATCGCGCAGCCATTGATCGCAACTATGCCAACCCAGCGGAAATCCGAGCCGTCTGCCGATACTTTTAACCTCACCCAATCTATATTCGAACGCTCGACTTAGAGCACTACAAAATAAATCATCATCCATATCCAGCAATTCATGGCCCAGCACCGTGTCGCAGGACCAGACGATAGAGCTATCACCATTAGCCAGCGGCAGCATGGCGAGCGGTCCGCTGCCGAGAAACCTCTGCCAGGCCGTATATTGGTGCGTGTTTTCGGTCGCCACATTGGCGATGATCGCGATTTGATCATAGTTTTGGTGTACCGCTTTAAGGCCAGCCAGGTCGCGTGTACTCGAATTACGCCCATCGGCGACGAGCAGCAATTCGGCATCCAGCGTGACTCCTGATTTAAGTTCGAGTGAAACAACAGAATGAGAGTTTTCAGCTATCGATACGATCGCATCAGGCTCAAACCACTCTATTTCGGATTGCGATTCGCAGGCCATGCGTAAGGCCCGCAATATTTGCTGGTTTTCGATGATCGTGCCAAGATTTTCCCGGGCAATCTCGAAACTGTCGAAGCGAATGATCGCATCGCCGTTTTCATGCCAGATGAACATCTGATCGTATCGGCACAACCTGCTTTGGTCCAGTCCGGACCAGACGCCAAGACGGGTTAATATCTGCTCCGAGACCGGACTGATTGCGGAGACCCGCTCCGCATAAACTGCCCCGTTTTCCAGGGATTCAATACCAATCGGCACGGGTTCCACGAGTGCTATTCGAAAACCGCTACGCGCGAGGGAAAGCGCGGCACAGGCACCGACCATACCTGCCCCGGCGACGACTATATCGAATCGTTCGCTCACCGCATCTGTCCCCGCAACATCGGGTTCCCTGCAAAGGAAAATCCCATGCCCGACATTGCTATTTCGGCCTTCAGCGGCGGAATAATATCGAGCAAGGCCAGCGCACCGGCACGAAATTGCTTCAGCAGCGGCAGGTCGTTCGAAAAAAGGCTGACCAGGCCATCGCCCAAACTTGCCACACTGCGTTGCTCGGCAGTTCTCAGGGTTTCGTATTCATCGAGTAGCCGTATTATCGAATTTTCGTCTAATGCCGGTATTGAGCGACCTGCCAGCAAATGATTTAAGCAGGCGACGTCACGCAGGGCCAGATTGAACCCCTGCCCAGCGACCGGGTGCAGGGTATTCGCGGCATTACCTATCAGCAAGCACCTGTTTTTTATCAGGGTGAGCGCTTCAGTTCTATACAATGGGAAGGCATACCTTTGACCAATGCGCTCGATAAATCCCAGGCGAAAACCAAAACACTGTTGCAGTGATTGAATAAATTGCCGATCATCAAGCTGCATCAGTCGTTCGCTAGATTGCGGCGCATGGGTCCAGACGCAGGCATAAGCTGTGCGACCCAGTGGCAACATTGCGAGTGGTCCATGGTCGGTAAAGCGTTCGTAAGCGGCCCCGGGGACAGGTTGCGATACCTCGACATTGGTGATGATGGCGGCTTGACGGTAATCGATCTTGCGGTGTTCGATACCGAGGCTGGATCGCGCTTTCGACTGCGCGCCATCGGCAATTAATACCAGCCCCGCGCTAATTTTCTGGCGTTTTTTATCCCTGCGGTATCGCAGCAGAACGCGCTCGGCAAAATCAACCGATTCGAATTCAGCGCCGGTTTCGAGACTGATCAATTTAGACTGCTGAATGTGATCGAGCAGGATGGCACTCAGCTTGCTGCTTTCGATCACATAACCCATCGCCTCTAGATCATAATCCGATGCCCGTAGGCGGGTAACGCCCCACTGGCCCTGGCTGGATATATGGATAGTCTTAATCGCTGACGCCTGTTTCTTAAGCTCCTGCCATAATCCAAGCGCCTTGAATATCTGAACACTGGCATAGGAGAGAGCGAGCGATCGTGCGTCAAGGCCGTTTGATTTCTGCTGCTGCAGCGCACTCGATTCGATGACACAGATATGCCGGTCGGGGTGTTGTAGCGCCAGTGCGCTACTCAGACCTACCAGGCCGCCTCCGACGATGGCTATATCCGGGTTCCTGTGCATCAACTGGCGTTCATGCTAGTTGCGCGCCCATCAAGGCTTCAATTTCATCCGGTTTTTTCGGCACAGCCTCGGTTAGCACTTCACAACCCGTTCGTGTTACCAGCACATCGTCTTCAATACGTATACCGATATCCCACCACTTGCGATGCACAGCTTTGCTATGTGCCGGAATATAGATTCCGGGTTCGATCGTCAACACCATGCCGGCTTCGAGCAGTCGCCATTGGTCACCAACCTTGTAGTCCCCGACATCGTGAACGTCCAGACCCAGCCAGTGACCGGTACGGTGCATATAGAATTTTTGGTAAGCCTTTTCCTTGATTAGTTTCGCCAAACTGCCTTTTAGCAGTTTAATTTCGATCAGGCCCCTGGTGACCACTCTCACCGCGGCATTGTGCGGATCATTCCAGTGATTGCCAGGCCGCACCTTTTTTATCGCGGCCTTCTGCGCGGCCAGCACGATCTCATAGATTTCACGTTGCGCCTTACTGTATTTACCATTCACCGGGAAGGTACGGGTAATATCCGAAGCATAGCCCTCGACTTCGCATCCGGCATCTATCAGTACCAGGTCCCCGTCAATCAGCTCGTCGCTGTTCTCGGTGTAATGCAATATACACCCATTGGCTCCGCCACCGACGATTGCGGAGTAAGCATGTTGCGCATTGTTGGTACGAAATTCATAATCAAACTCTGCCGCAATTTGAAATTCATATCGCCCTGGAACACAGGATTTCATCGCCTTCTGGTGAGCATTGGCACTAATCGAAGCCGCTTTGCGCATCAATTTAAGCTCTGCGCGACTTTTGAACAGCCGCATATCGTGTAAAACGTAATCAAGCGAAACAAACCCGGAGGGTACATGAACACCCGCCCTCGATTGTGCCTTGATATGATTTACCCAGCCGATCAGCCGCTGATCAAATTCGGGATAAACACCCATGATATTGAAAATACTATCGTTTCCCTCGATCAACCCCGGTAATATGTCATCGAGGTCGTCGATAGGAAACGAATCATCCGCAGCGTAATCTTCGATCGCACCCTCCTGTCCTGCACGCCGACCATGCCAGGTCTCCTGTGCAGGGTCTTTCTCGCGGCAAAATAAAATATACTCGCCAAATTTTCGGCCCGGGACTAACACCATCACCGCATCGGGTTCGTTGAAACCAGTAAGATAGAGGAAATCGCTATCCTGGCGGAACGGATAGTCAGCATCGCGATTACGCGTGACTAGTGATGCCGAGGGTAATATAGCAATCGCATTTTTACCCATCATTTTCATTAATTCGTGGCGACGTCGCTTGAATTCTGTTTGTTTCATTGGTATCTCTTACTGTATTGATGGGGCAGGTACTAGCGGATTCATACTTTCATTCAGCATCAGAACTGACAGGCGGACATGTTCGATAACATCTGCGAACTGCGCTTCGGCCTCCTCGGTCGGATCTTGCCGATAGTTTAGCTTACTGATTTCAAGTAGGTCTGACAAACATTCCTGCGACTGTGGATCCAGGGCCTCGAGCTTGTTGCCGCCACTAACACCAATACCGTAGAGAAAACCCTGGCACCAACTCGACAAACCAAGCAAACGATCGCTTAATTCATCGGACTCATCGGGTAAAAGCAATTCAAACGACAAGTCTTCGGCATTGAGTTGCTCCCGGCTAAGTTCGAACAACTGATTCAGTACCAGTAATTTCTCGGCAGCCAACACATCGCCCTGATCGGGCATTTCATCGAGTGTATGCCCCAGCCACACGTCAATACCGATTTGATCCAGCAACAGTCCGCAAAGCGTGCCATGCGACTCAGCGGCGTCGGTGGATGCACCGAGATTTTGCAGGGCACTCTGTATAGAATCGAAATCCATTATTGTAGAATTGCCAGAGACTTGTATAATTTTTATATTCTATCACCCAGGCAGCCGGTAAAAATAGCCATCTAGGCTAGAGATACTTGACTGGGACCGTTTGAAGTCCGAAGATTACACTATGAATTCTAATAAAACCGTTTATACCGAAACCGATCTCAGTCACCTGGAGCAGCGTATCGATGAATTAATCGATACCGTTGGGTCGTTAAAAAATGAAAACACTGCCTTGCGCCAGCAAAAGGATACGCTGAATGCTGAACGTTCTCAGCTCATTGAAAAAACGGAACTGGCCAGAAGCCGCGTAGAAGCAATGATTTCACGATTAAGATCTCTCGAACTAGGCTCATGAGCGACGCTTTACCCATTAGTGTTTCAATCCTGGACAAGGACTACAAAATTTCCTGCCCAACCGGCGAACAGCCCGCATTGCTCGCTTCGGCGAAATACCTCGACGGTAAAATGCGTGAAGTGCGCGACAATGGGAATATGATGGGGACTGAAAGAGTAGCCGTCATTGCCGCTCTCAATATCACCAACGATTTTCTCAGCTCCAACCAGGTTCAGCAAGAACTTGGCAAGGAATTACCGCCCCGATTGAAGAACCTCGAAGAAAAAATCACCCAGGCGCTTGAACACGCGCGCCAATTAGAAATTTGAATTTTACTTTTTGCTATTTGCACGTATAGTTATTACATACTAACTACGGTGTTCGTTAGCAACCGTCATAATCCTTGAGCCTATTTATCAATCTCGGGGACTTTCGTGTAACGCTGGTGCGCACGCCTGATTAGTCGGGAAGCCTGAAGGGTTACCAATAACCCCACCTGAACCTTCGGTTCAAGGTTGATAGAATTGCGACGGCACCGTGGTTGGTATCTTAGATTCCTAATACCCCAGTTTTCCTGCACTTAAACGCCTTATCTCAGAGACTACTTTAGACCTGGATATTATTTTAAGAATAACTGGTATGCCGAATTTTCAGTCTCATCCCAATGGGGTATATCGAGACTGTTAAGAAAATTATGAAAGGTTTTATGGTCGCTCTTGTCAACCTGGAACCCCATCAATATACGCCCGAAATTGGAGCCATGATTACGATAGTGGAACAGGCTAATGTTCCAGCGCTCACCCACCATCATCAAAAAATTTAATAAGGCACCGGGTTTTTCCGGAAACTGGAAACGAAATAAAATTTCATTATCAACACTTCCCCCCGGGTGGCCGCCAACCATGTACCGGGCATGTAGTTTGGCAACTTCATTGTCAGTCATATCGACTACCGGATAGTTTTTCGATTTCAGTAATTTGATAAATTCATTTTTCTCGGCGATACCATGCTTGAGCTGGATTCCGGCAAATACCCGGGCAATCTTTTCGTCCGCATAGCGGTAGTTAAATTCGGTAATCTGTCGTTTGCCGATAATTTTACAAAACTGTCTGAAACTGCCGGGCCGTTCCGGAATTTGCACTGCCAGCAGGGCTTCGCGCTCCTCGCCGAGTTCCGATCGCTCTGAAACATGGCGCAAACGGTCAAAATTCATATTCGCGCCACTATTAATCGCCACCAGGGTTTGTTGCTTGAGACCTTTGCTTTCTACATATTTTTTTAATCCGGCCAGCGACACAGCCCCGGCCGGTTCACAAATCGCCCGTGTATCTTCAAAAGTATCCTTGATCGCAGCACAAATCTGGTCCGTCGTGACGGTTATCACATCATCGACCAGGTGTCGAATCACGCCAAAAGTCTTTTCACCAATTTGCTTGACCGCGACGCCATCGGCGAATATGCCGACCTCTTTCAGAGTGACTCTACGCCCGGCTTTCATTGCCTCATAGAAACAGGCAGCATCAGCCGGCTCGACAGCGATAATTTTCACCTCCGGTTTTACCGCCTTGATAAAACCCGCAATGCCTGCGACCAGGCCACCCCCACCTACCGGCACAAATATTGCGTCTATATTGTCCGGGTGCTGGCGTATGATTTCGAGGGCAATGGTACCCTGTCCGGCCATCACATC
>JACZQS010000160.1 GCA_022545625.1 Pseudomonadota bacterium | reverse complement strand
TTTTCCTTGCCTGCGCGAAACTGTTCAACCTGGTCAGGATTTTCTGATATCACCGCATCAATCAGGCTATCGATAGCACTGCTATCGGTAATTTGTTCCAGTCCACCAGCCTTGATGATGTCATCGGCCATTCCTTCGCCCCGCCACATCGCCTCGAACACCTGTTTGGCAATCCTACCGGAAATTGTGTTATCGGCAATTCGCCGTAACAGTCCCACCAACATCCCGGGGGTTACCGGAGACTGTTGAATTTCAATATCGGTCCGGTTGAGTGCAGCCGCAAGGTCTCCAAGTATCCAGTTTGCTAGTGGGCCTGCTAGATTCTGGTCATCCGCCACAGCCTGCTCAAAGTATCCTGCAGTTTTCCGGCTGGCGCTGAGTTGTTCGGCGTTATAGTCGGATAACTCAAAATCTTCAATATAGCGCATGCGTTTTTGCTCGGGTAGCTCGGGTAGGGTGGCTTTAATACGCTTGATATCGGCTTCGGTGACTTCAACCGGCAACAGATCAGGGTCGGGAAAATATCGATAATCATTGGCCTCTTCCTTACTGCGCATCGAGCGTGTTTCATTTTTGTCGGCGTCGTACAATCGAGTCTCCTGAACCACTTTGCCACCATCCTCGATCAGATTGATCTGCCGTTCAATTTCATAGTTGATGGCGCGCTCGAGAAAGCGAAATGAATTAATATTTTTCAATTCGGCTCGCGTGCCCAGTTCTTCCTGCCCTGCCGGTCGAACCGAGACATTCGCATCACAGCGAAACGAACCCTCCTGCATATTGCCATCACAGATTTCGAGGTACTGTACCAGTGTGTGAATCTTTCGTGCGTAGGCCACCGCCTCCTTTGCACTGGACATATCGGGATCAGACACGATTTCTAACAGGGGTGTGCCCGCACGGTTCAGGTCGATACCGGTTTGATCGGGAAACTCATCGTGTACCGACTTGCCCGCATCCTCTTCAAGGTGAGCCCGGGTAATGCCGATTATCTTGCTACCGCCCTCCTCGGGACTGATGCTTAATTGGCCCTTGCCTACGATGGGTAATTCAAACTGTGAGATTTGATAGCCTTTGGGCAGGTCGGGATAAAAATAGTTTTTGCGCGCGAATACCGATATGGGCGGTATTTCGGCGCCAATAGCAACACCGAATTTGACTGCCATATTGACAACTTCTGTGTTAAGTACTGGCAATACCCCGGGGAACCCGAGGTCAACCGTGCAGGCCTGGGTATTGGGTTCCGCGCCAAATGCGGTTGAAGCCCCCGAGAATATTTTACTCGAGGTCGCGAGTTGGGCATGAATTTCGAGCCCAATGACCGCTTCCCAGCCTGCCATTATCCCACCTCCGGTGCCTTCAAATGCCAGTCCGTGACTTGCTGGAACTGGTGCGCCACATTGAGCAGACGTGATTCGTCGAAATAGTTGCCGATCAATTGCATGCCGACGGGTAACTGCTGCGAAAAACCGGCCGGAATGGAAATGCCGGGCAGACCGGCCAGATTCAGTGACAGCGTATAAATGTCCTGTAAATACATGCTCACCGGATCATCGGTTTTAGCTCCCTGCTTAAACGCGACTTCGGGGGTAACCGGACAAAGTATGACGTCAACCTGTTCGAAGGCTTTTTCGTAATCCTGTTTTATCAGGCGCCTGAGTTGCTGGGCTTTCAAATAATAAGCATCATAATAACCGGCAGACAAAACGTAGGTGCCAATCATAATGCGACGCTTGACCTCGTCGCCAAATCCTTCGGCTCGCGAACGCTTGTAAAGGTCTTCAAGATCAATAGGATTATCACAGCGATGGCCGAAACGCACGCCGTCAAAACGCGACAGGTTCGACGAGCACTCGGCCGGGGCGACTACGTAATACACCGGAATTGCCAGGTTTGAGTTCGGCAACTGGATATCAACTACTTCGGCACCGAGTCTGCGATACTCCTGTATCGCAGTTTCGATCACCTTCGCGACATCAGAATCAAGACCCTCGGCGAACAATTCCTTCGGTAATCCTATTTTTAGACCCTTGATATCGGCATTCAACTGCTCGCTATAGTCTGGCACGGCCCGGTCGATCGAAGTGGAGTCTCGCGGATCAAACCCCGCCATGGTTTGCAGCAAGATGGCACAGTCCTCGGCACTGTGTGCCAACGGCCCGCCCTGGTCAAGACTCGATCCGAAAGCAATCATGCCATAGCGGGAAACCCGGCCATAAGTGGGTTTAATGCCCGAAATACCACAAAGCGCTGCAGGTTGCCGGATCGATCCACCGGTATCGGTTCCGGTAGCGGCGGGTGCCAGAGAAGCCGCGACTGCGGCGGCCGAACCTCCAGACGAACCACCGGGAACCCGCTCGAAATCCCAGGGGTTGGCTACCGGGCCGTAAAAGCTATTTTCATTCGATGATCCCATCGCGAATTCGTCCATATTGGTTTTACCCAGCATCACCGCCCCGCCCAGCTTGAACTTCTCTATTATTGTTGCATCGTAGGGCGCAATAAAATTATCCAGCATTCTGGACGCGCAGGAGGTCTTGATACCATCGGTACAAAAGATATCCTTGTGCGCGAGCGGAATGCCAGTTAGCGCCTGGGCCTCGCCCCGGGCAATCACCAAATCGGCGGATTTTGCCTGCTGTAAAGCTAGCTCACCAGTTACTGTAATAAAACAATTGATAGTGGAGTTATGTGAATCGATTCGATCGAGAAAATGCTGCGTAATTTCGACGCTGGAAAATTTCTTTTGCGCGAGGCCCTGCTGAATCTGCTTAATTGTTTTAGCCATCATCAGCTTTACTCGATGACTTTGGGGACACGGTAAAAACCGTTTTCAACATCGGGGGCAATGCCCTGGAATTTGTCGCGCTGATCGGTCTCGGTGACTTCATCATCCCGCAGGCGTTGGATTGCATCCATCGGATGCGCCATCGGTATGACATTCGTCGTATCCATCGCTTTCATCTGCTCAGCCAGTGCCAGGATATTGGATAAATCTGAAGTTAATTGCTCGATCGTAGAGTCGTCAATCTGCAGGCGTGCAAGCTGCGCAATATTTCGCACATCTTCATTTTTCAGAGTCATTTCAGAATTTTTCCGGCATTGCAGTTGAAAAGCCCGCAAACTTAGCATAATTTCACATTTAGTTTAACCGAAACGCCTGTATATTGGCGCTTTCTTCCTTGCCCAATTGACCGCCCATTGCTAGAGTACGCCGGTCTGGGCCATATTTGCGCCCAATCAAGGAATTTCGTGCAATCGCGCACTCATTACACTTAACTATCCAGGTTAAAAGCAACGCATGTTTTCAGCTATTCGGGGTTTGTTATCCAACGATTTATCCATCGATTTAGGTACCGCAAATACGCTTATTTATTCAAGAGGTGAGGGCATAGTCCTGAACGAACCGTCGGTCGTCGCCATCCGCCAGGATCGCGGGCCCGGCGGTCCGAAGTCGATTGAAGCTGTCGGTACCGAAGCGAAAAAAATGCTCGGCAGGACGCCGGAACATATCAATGCCATGCGCCCGATGAAAGACGGTGTAATTGCCGATTTCACCTACACCGAAAAAATGTTGCAATATTTTATTCGCAAGGTACACGAAAACCATTTTTTACGGCCCAGCCCCCGCGTACTGATTTGCGTACCCTGTGGTGCAACCCAGGTAGAACGCCGCGCAATTCGCGAATCTGCAATGGGTGCCGGGGCGCGCAAGGTCTATCTCATTGAAGAACCGATGGCGGCGGCAATCGGTGCGGGCATGCCGGTCGATGAACCGCAGGGCTCGATGGTACTCGACGTCGGCGGTGGTACTTCTGAAGTCGCGGTAATATCGCTCAACGGTATCGTCTACTCGGCTTCGGTACGGCTCGGCGGTGATCGATTTGACGATGCAATCATTAATTATGTGCGCCGTAATTACGGTATTTTAATTGGCGACGCTACTGCAGAAAAAATTAAGATTGAAGTCGGGGCTGCCTACCCGGGCAAGGATTTGCTCGAGATTGAAGTCAAGGGTCGAAATTTATCCGAAGGCGTACCACGCAGTTTCACCTTGAATAGCAATGAAATTCTCGAGGCGCTACAGGATCCTCTTTACGGAATTATCAGTTCAGTGAAAAATGCTCTCGAGCAGACTCCACCCGAACTGGGTTCTGATATTGCCGAACGCGGTATCGTTCTCACCGGCGGTGGCGCACTGCTACGTGATCTGGATCGCCTGATTATGGAAGAGACCGGCTTGCCTGTGATAATTGCCGAAGATCCGCTCACCTGTGTGGCACGTGGGGGTGGTCGGGTTCTGGAAATGATCGACGAACATGGACTGGATTTCCTCGCCATTGAATAAAATTGCTTGTCGACACATTCGACATCCTGTTGTCTGCCGACCGGGTAGTGTGTTGGCAAAATATGACGCTTAAGTCTGAAACCATTGACTTTTTATGAACCAACTGCATTACCGTGAGCAAGGCACTTCAATTCGAACACTGTTTTTAGTGGGTTTGTGTATCGCGTTGATGTTCGTCGATCAGCGATTTAATCATCTCGAAGTGGTGCGTTCGAATATTTCCCTGGTGCTATCCCCGATACGTTATCTGGTCAGTCTCCCGGCAATCACCGGAAGTTGGGCTAATGAATGGCTTAGCTCGCATATCGAGTTACTGAATGAAAATTCAGCGCTTAAAGCCAAGGGTCGAATTCTCAATGCGCGACTGCAAAAAATGCAGGTATTAAAGGCAGAAAACACGCGGTTGCGAAATATGCTCGGATCATCGCGTAAACTCGCGGACCAGGTAATCGTTGCAGAGCTGCTCTCGGTCGATCAAAACCCCTATCGCCAGTTAATTGAAATCAACAAGGGAACATTCGACGGTGTTGAGCTGGGGCTCGCGGTGATCGATGATTTTGGCGTCATGGGACAGGTGATACACGTCAATCAATATACCGCAACGACAATACTGATTTCCGATCCGGAACATGCTATTCCGGTGCAATTTATCCGCAGCGGCACCCGCTCGGTTGCCTTCGGTAATGGCAGTGTTGATCAGTTAGAATTACGTTACCTGCCAGCAACTGCCGATATAAAGGTCAATGACCAATTGGTTACATCGGGACTCGGTGGACGCTTTCCTGCGGATTATCCGGTCGCTACGGTAATCTCGATAACCAAAGACCTGACCCATGGATTTGTTTCGGTACTCGCAAAACCACTGGCACGTCTCGATAGTAGTCGCGAGGTACTGGTTGTAAAGTCAAATAACGGCCTGGCCGCGGAATGATATTTACGATATCTGTACAGCAGAATAATTAAACGTGCTGAATCTGCGTTATTTTGTAATTTTTCTGAGTTTGCTAGTTGGCCTGATCCTGATGATTTTGCCATTACCCGACCCGGTACAAATCTACCGCCCAAACTGGGTGGCGCTGATACTGATCTACTGGAACATGGCTTTACCCCGGCGGGTTGGCCCCTGGATTGCCTTCTTTATCGGCATCGTCGTCGACACTTCGCAGGGAACACTGCTTGGCCAGCATGCGCTGGCGCTCGTCATTATCATTTATATAAACCAGATTTTTCACCAGAGAATTCGGGTAATGTCGTTGGTACAACAGGCCATTTATGTATTTGGGCTACTAGTTATCAGCCAGGTCATCATTGTCTGGGTCGAGGGTATAATGGGTAGACCGCCCCCGCTATTGGCATTTTTTAGCGCTCCTTTTATCGGCATGCTGATCTGGCCATGGGTGTTCGTTTTATTGCGTGATATACGGCGTAAGGCGAACATAAGCTAAGATGGATTATCAGTACATTGATTCGAACGCACAACTGGCCGAATTTTGTGGCAAAATTAATAATGCTGGATACTGCGCGATCGACACCGAATTCGAGGCAATTCGAGGTGCACGGGCGATGGAGCCAAAAATAGCCCGGGAGGCGACGGCGCTGTCGCCGTGTGATAATTGGACCCCGTGAGCAAGAGCTCCCTTCAGCCACCGCGAGGCACTCGGGATTTCTACCCCGAGCAGCTCCGGCTTCGGAGCTGGCTCTTCGACCACTTCCG
>JACZQS010000159.1 GCA_022545625.1 Pseudomonadota bacterium | reverse complement strand
TTCCAGGTCGGCGAGTTCATTGGGCGCATCTTCCATCTCGCCCAGTTCCTTCTGAATCGCTTTCATCTGCTCATTCAGGTAATACTCGCGCTGACTTTTTTCCATTTGCTGCTTGACGCGGCCGCGGATTCTTTTCTCGATCTGCATCAGATCGATTTCACCTTCGATTTTGCTCATGATGTGCTCGATTCGCTTCCGTGGATCCTGGATTTCCAGTATTTCCTGCTTTTCATCGAGTTTTAATGACATGTGGGCAGCGATAGTATCGGCCAGTCGACTTGGGTCATCGATACCCGATAGAGAGGTCAATATTTCAGGCGGTACTTTTTTGTTTAGTTTGACATACTGGTCGAACAGGTTAAGGACCGAGCGCTGTAGTACTTCGGCTTCACGATCATCAACCAGCACGGCTTTCTCCAGCATCTGGGTCGATGCAGAGAAATAATCCATGGTCTCCAGGATACTATCAACCTGTACCCGCTCACCACCTTCAACCAGCACCTTGATGGTACCATCGGGTAATTTGAGCATTTGTAATATGGTCGACAGGGTACCTATCTGGTAAAGATCTTTTTGCGCCGGGTCATCCACTTCCGCATTTTTCTGTGCCAGTAACAAAATCTTTTTATTATCGGCCATCGCCGCTTCCAGTGCGAGAATCGACTTTTCTCGACCGACGAATAGTGGAATCACCATATGCGGATAGACCACCACATCACGCAATGGCAAGACCGGGATCAGTTGCCTGTTAGTAGTTTCTGCAAGCGGTAAGTTCTGGGATTCTGACATGAACGCCTCGATTACTGAATATCAGGATTATATGGGTCTACTAGCTTCCATTTCAACCCTGGCAAGGGCTGGAAATAACGATAAGTATAGACTACGACTGCTATTTCAATTTGATAATGACAGATTTAGAGCTTCGGGGAGCGACTGACCGCAACCATAGTAGACGCCCCGGGCCGAGACACGCCGCGCAAGCGATGACCCGGACCTTATAAAAACAACACTAGTCGTCAGACGCAACTCGCTGCATTTCGCCACCCTCATAGATCACATAAGGCTGGGCATTTCCTTCTATTACCGCAGCATCTACCACTATTTTACTGACATTTTCCATTGCCGGCAAATCATACATGATATCGAGCAGGGTATTTTCCAGTATCGTACGTAAGCCGCGAGCGCCTGTTTTTCTTTTCATCGCTTTTATCGCCACTGCGTTTAGCGAGTCGGGACGAAACTCGATTTCAGTTCCCTCGATTTCAAACATTTTTTGATATTGCTTGGTAATCGCATTTTTCGGCTCTGTCAGGATTTTCACCAGCGCATCTTCATCAAGTTCCTCTAGTGTTGTCACCACTGGCAGGCGCCCGACAAACTCTGGAATCAAACCATATTTAATCAGGTCCTCGGGTTCTACATTACAGATAACCTCCCCGAACAAACTTTCTTTATCCTTACTTTTCACACTGGCGCCGAAGCCAATGCCACCCTTATCTGAGCGCTCCAGAATAATCTTGTCAAGTCCGGAGAATGCGCCACCGCAGACAAACAGGATCTTGTCCGTATCTACCTGCAAAAACTCCTGTTGTGGGTGCTTACGGCCTCCCTGCGGCGGTACAGAGGCTATCGTACCTTCGATCAACTTCAATAAGGCCTGTTGCACGCCTTCGCCAGATACATCCCGGGTAATCGACGGGTTGTCAGATTTTCGCGAAATCTTGTCGATCTCGTCGATGTATACAATACCGGTTTGCGCTTTCTCGACATCGTAATCACATTTTTGGAGTAATTTCTGAATGATATTCTCTACGTCTTCACCGACATAACCGGCCTCGGTCAAGGTAGTCGCATCGGCAATCGCAAACGGAACATTCAATAAACGCGCAAGTGTTTCAGCGAGCAGTGTCTTGCCCGACCCAGTAGGGCCAATTAACAGGATATTACTCTTGGAAAGTTCGATATCGTCCTTGATATGGCCTACTTCGAGGCGTTTGTAGTGGTTGTAAACCGCAACCGATAATACCTTCTTGGCACGATCCTGGCCTATCACATACTCGTCCAGAACCTGATAAATTTCTTGCGGGATGGGTAACTTGCTTTCCGAATCCTCGCCTTTTTCGTTTATCTCTTCGCGGATAATATCGTTGCAAAGATCAACGCATTCATCACAAATAAAGACCGATGGTCCAGCGATCAGTTTCCGTACTTCGTGCTGGCTTTTACCACAAAAAGAGCAGTATAAAAGCTTCTCGTCTTTACTATTCGACTTGTCGTCACTCATTTCTAATACCGATGCCTAGAGCCAGATCATGGTCCTGATCTGATAATATTAGACCAAACCCGCAAGTACAACTGAAAATTTTACTTTTTAGGTAATTCCTCAGTCTCGGTACGCGAAGTCAAAACCTGATCAATCAACCCGTATTCGACCGACTCCTCCGCGCTCATGAAATTATCGCGTTCGGTATCCCTCTCTATCACAGACTCCTTTTTACCCGTGTGCCTGGCTAACAATTGATTTAAACGGGTACGTGCCGCCAATATTTCCCGGGCATGAATTTCGAAATCGGTGGCCTGACCCTGGAAGCCGCCCATGGGCTGGTGCAGCATAATCCGGGTATGCGGTAACCCGTAACGTTTACCGGCAGCACCACCGGCGAGTAAGATGGCCCCCATACTGGCCGCCTGGCCGGTGCAAAGTGTACTGACGTCGGGTTGTATAAATTGCATCGTGTCATAGATAGCAAGACCTGCCGAAATTGCTCCACCGGGACTATTAATGTATAGCGAGATATCCTTGTCTGGATTTTCTGACTCAAGGAACAGTAGCTGTGCCACAATTAAATTCGCCATATGGTCTTCGATCGTGCCTACTACAAATATTACACGTTCCTTTAACAGACGTGAGTAAATATCGTAAGCCCTTTCACCGCGGGCTGATTGTTCGACCACCATTGGCACAAGATTGGCCCGTAGATCGTCGCTAAGCTGGTAGGTTGAGGCTATTCCAGCACGGCCGTTATAATCGCTCATATGGGTTCCTGCTAGTTAGTTTGTGTATTCGTCATTTCTTCGAAACTGAATTGCTTTTCGGTGACCTTCGCTTTATCCAATATGTGACTGACTACCTGATCTTCAAGTACCATTCCTTCCAGACTTTTGCGAGCTTTCTGGTTTTGACGGTAAAATTCCAGCACCTGATCCGGTTGTTCGTATGAAGCGGTCATTTCAGCCAGGGTCGATTCGAATAAACTATTATCCAGTTCAATATTTTCTCTCTTGATCAATTCCCCAACCAGTAGCCCGAGCCGAACCCGATTACCTGCTTCTTCTTCGAACCTGTCATCGGGCAGACTATCGTTATCGAAAGTCTTGGGGTCCTGCCCCATACGCTGAATCGCCTGCTGCTTCAGTGATTTAACTTCTTCAGCAACCAGGGCCGAAGGCGCAATCACCTTATTTTTTTCGAGCAACCCGGTCATCACAGCATTTTTTAGTTTCGTCTTTACCTTTTGACTAATCTCCTTTTCCATATTAGCACGAACATCCACCCGAAATTTATCCAGATCGCCGTCTTCGATACCATAAGCTTTGGCGAATTCTTCATCAATTTCGGGCAAGCGCCCCTCCGATACCCTGGTGGCTTTGAGGCTAAACTCGGCTTTCTTGCCGGCAACGTCCTTACCGTGGTAATCGTCGGGGAAATTAACCACAACCGCCTTCTCCTCGCCGCTGGCCATACCTTCGAGCCCTTCTTCAAATTCAGCCAGCATCGATCCGGCGCCAATCTCTACGGCCATATCTTTACCGGTCCCGCCAGCAAATATTTCACCGTCAATTCTACCTTCAAAATCGACCAACACCTGGTCGCCTTTACCCGCGGCACGGCTAACTTCAGACCAGACCTTGCGTTGCTCACGCAGTTTCTGGATCACTGCCTCTAAATCGTCATCGGTGATTTCGACTACAGGTTTTTCAATTTTGATTGATTCGAGTTTGATTTCTTTAATTTCCGGATAAATTTCGAAAACCGCGGTATAAGACATATTCTCCTTGTCTTCGGATTCGACTGACTCGATATTCGGCACACCCGCGGGTCGGATTTTCTCCTGGGCCAGGGCTTCCGCATACGATGATTCGATGACATCATCGATGACTTCCTGACGCACATGACTGCCAAATTTTTGTTGTACCACCTTGAGGGGTACCTTACCTGGCCGAAAACCATCGATTTTTATCGTTTTTCTTAAATCGTTAAGTTTTTTCTCGACCGCCAGGGTGACAACGTCAGAGGGAACCTGGACAGTCATTCGGCGTTCCAGGCCATCGAGGGATTCTACTGATACTTGCATATTGAAATCTCGTGATTTTCGCTAAAGCGACTTTATTCCGCAGCTACTGACTGAAACTAGACTAGATCAATTAAATTACCAGACAAACTGGTGCGAAAGGAGAGACTCGAACTCTCACATCAAAGATACCAGAACCTAAATCTGGCGCGTCTACCAATTCCGCCACTTTCGCAAATAACTCACTTTCAACGAGCTAAAGAATGGATTACCCGGTGCTCTTATCGGCGTTCCATTCGAACTTTTTCGGCGCCTGTCCCCAGGCACCAGGAAAATGGGGTGGACGATGGGGATCGAACCCACGACAACAAGAATCACAATCTTGCACTCTACCAACTGAGCTACGCCCACCATAAATAATGGCACGCCCGGCAGGATTCGAACCTGCTACCCTCGGCTTAGAAGGCCGATGCTCTATCCAAATGAGCTACAGGCGCATATTTGAAGTCACACTAGACTACACTTAATAAATTATCGGAGCAGAGAGATTTATAAAATACATCCATGTATTTTACCTTCGAACTTCCGTTCTCAGGCCCGCCTACGGCGGTTCAAAACTTGTTCCTACAGTTTTGTGAACCCCTTAAGGGGTTCCCCTCCTTCTCGATCAGATTTAAATAAATCCGACTCACTTTCTTGTGAGAGCCTGATTTAATTTAAATTTGGTCGGGGCAGAGAGATTCGAACTCCCGACCCTCTGCTCCCAAAGCAGATGCGCTACCAGGCTGCGCTATGCCCCGACATAATTCCCAAACCCTGCCGCTAAGCAGGAGCGGCGATGATACGCGTCGCTCAAGTTTGCGTCAATTGCCACTTTTGCATTGATAAGGATCCTGATTTGCACACCAGAACAGATCAAGATCGCTGCCAGATTGTTCCTTCTGCAGCGTCTTCCAGGGTAATTCCCTGACTTGTTAATAAATCACGAATTCGGTCGGCCTCTGCAAAATCTTTGTCTTTTCTCGCCTGCTCACGCTGTTCTACTAATGATTGAATTTCATCATCTGACAGGCCTGATTCGTCAGTGCCAACCCCACGCTTCAAAAACTCCTCAGGAGAATCCTGCAAAAACCCTAAAATACCGGCAAGCATTTTTAATGTGGACGCCAGTTTTCTTGCCTTTTCCTCTTGGACCCCTGCCGGTTCATTATCCTTGATTCGGTTAATCTCATGGGCCAGTTCATGCAACAAGGCAACAGCCTTCGGGGTATTAAAATCATCGTCCATGACCTCATTAAATCGTGTCAAATAATCCTCATCAACATCATCATTGGTACTTATGCCTCGTAGCGAGGTGTACAAACCTTTCAGCGCTGATCTCGCTTCATCCAGATTTGCCAGTGCATAATTCAGCGGACTACGATAATGACTTGCCAGAATGAAAAAACGAATTTCTTCTGCCTTGTATTTTTTCAGGACTTCGCGAACAGTAAAAAAGTTGTTCAATGACTTGGACATCTTCTCTTCATCAACACGTACAAAGCCATTGTGCATCCACAGATTGACAAAGGTTTTTCCTGTTGCACCTTCTGACTGGGCAATTTCATTTTCGTGGTGCGGGAATATAAGATCCAACCCTCCTCCGTGGATATCAAAGGTTTCTCCCAGATGGGCCATGCTCATGACGGAACATTCTATATGCCATCCGGGCCGGCCGTTCCCCCATGGGCTCTCCCACGATGGCTCTCCCTCTTTGGCTTTCTTCCAGAGGGCGAAGTCGAG
>JACZQS010000158.1 GCA_022545625.1 Pseudomonadota bacterium | reverse complement strand
ATGCATAGCTCAGGCGTCGGGCCATGAGGTTGATCATAGCGAGATAGATCATTGACTCGCTCGTGTCAGTCAGTCCTTCATAGTCTTTGCTGAGACGACGATACCTTCCCAGCCATCCGAATGTTCGTTCGACGACCCAGCGGTGCGGAAGTACCTTGAAGCCTCTCACGTCGTCGCATCGCCTGACAATTTCCAATAGCCACCCACCAAACTTGTGTACCCACTCGATCAACACGCCCGAGTATCCGCCGTCAGCCCAGATCAATTGTAGACGTTCGAACTGCCCCTTCAGCCTGCTCAACACCATCTTGGCGCCGTCGCGGTCTTGCACGTCGGCCGGATGGACGACGACGCTCAACAGCAGGCCGAGCGTATCGACGAGGATGTGGCTCATTTGAGTCAACTGGCTTTCGAATTGAGCGATGCGGGTGTCGGGCGCATCCGCATCGGCTGCCCGCCGTCGCTGTCGACGCATGTATTGCCGATGGGCGTCCAGGCATTTCGTGCCAGTCACGCCGACATTGGTGTCCAACTCACTATTTCTCCGTCGTCCCTGATTCGCTCTGAAGTGATAAATCGTCGCGTGGACCTGAGCCTCGCGCATTTTCCGACCTCAGACCCGGAGCTCGATGGCGTAACGCTGGACACCGGCCGTGTGGTTTGCCTGATGCACGTTGACCATGTATTGGCAAAAAGAACTTCGTTGTGCACGGATGATCTGATGGAGCACAATATGATTTTTGGATATGCCGATCAGGAGTTTCTGCACCTGATTGACGAAGCGACACCGGAGCTGCGTAAAAAAGCAACTAGTGACTTGCTGGTAAACCATTTTACAGTGGCTACCAGTCTCGCGCAGCGTGGCCTGGGTGTGGCAATGGTCGATGAATTTGTAGTCACTGGTGGCCATTTCGACGACCTGGCCATCGTGCCTTTCGAGCCGGAAATTCCGATCCACGTGGGCGTCATCTACCCGCGCTACAAACCACTCTCGACTGCGGCAGAGCAGTTTATCGAATCGCTGGGAGACGCTTTGGCAGACTTCAGGAATCGTAACCGACGAACGCTCAATAAATAGGACTTCGATTCACGGATGCGCACTGCCGCGATGAAAATACCGTTGCCGGGTGTTCCGGATAAGCCTATAACCAAAATTGCACGCACGCATGACAACATAACCAAAAGTGATTACTAATCGAAGAATTTCTATTAGACAGGCTGCAACCGAGGGTGAAAGATTATAGTGTCAGGCCGCCAATCGAGCCTGCATATAATAAAGAATGACTGAAGTCATAGTGATGTTCGAGTATCCAGTCCCCCGGCAATGGGCCGTATCGTCGACATCGATTTACTCAACCTGAGGTGTCGAATCAGTGCAAAACTTGAAGATCCAACCAGTATCCGAAACGAAGATCGAATCAATATCTGCAATAGCAGTAGAGGTACCTTTAACCTACACGGGTCATTACAAACGCGCGCGGAAAACGCATGCCTGCCGCACCATTGTCCAGGTAACTTCGAGTGACGGAATCGTTGGAGTTGGTGAAACCCGGGGCACCGATGCTGCGCCCATTATTCGGGACCGTTTAGCACCCGATCTAATCGATGCGCCGGTTGACGATCTTGCGCAACTGCGCGCGACGGTGCTGCCGAATGTCGCGGATCATGGCTGGCCCGAGCAACTGATCGACTTCAAGGCCTATGCGGCAATAGATATGGCGCTATGGGATATCCTCGGCAAAAGTACCGGCTTGCCGGTCTACAAATTGCTCGGTGGCTCGGTACGAGCGAAAACCGAATTTGCCGCCTATGAATACGTGATTGATCCAGAGGAAGGCGTATCTCACGCCGATATTCCGAAGGCCATGGCCGACAGGGCCGAAGCACAGATCGATTCGACCGGCGCAGGATTTTTCGAATTCAAGATCGGTGTTTATCCTGTCGATGTCGACATTGCCACATTTCAGGAAGTTGTCCATCGACTGGGTAAGGGTGTCAAGGTCGGCATCGATGCCAACATGAGCCTGGAGTATCACGATGCGCGCCGGCTGATGGCAGCGGCGCGAGAATGCGGTATCGCCAATGTAGAGGAACCCGTCGAATCACTTGGAGAGATGGACCGACTGGGACGCGAGTTTACGATGCCTATTTCCAGCCATTGTATTCAGCTTGATAGCTTACGGGCATTTCCAGCGATTACCGGCATTGTTTGCGAGCCACACAACCCCGGAGGCATGGCACAGGTTCGCGCGTTGAGCGAGCAGGCTTACGGTCAAAATCGGAAGATGTGGTTCCGCGCATGTTTTGAGCTGGGTATTTCATGGGCGGCAATGTGCCATATGGGTGTCGCTTTTGCCGCGATGGACCGCCCCACGCAGGCATTGTTTAACTGGATCGAGGATGATCTAATAGAAGAAGACGACTTCGCGATGAAAGGTGGAGGCGTCCGGCCGCCGGATCGTCCCGGGCTCGGGGTAACTCTCGACCAGGCGGCATTGAAGCGATATTCGATAAAATAATTCCAGTAGTGATGTGTCGATGGTAGTTAGTGTAGCAAATCCCGCTATTACAGAATCGGTTAGTCAGAAACAGTCCATGCTATAGTCACGCCCATTTTATCCCGAAGTGAACCACGATGTTGACCAGCGCCTTCCCGACAGTTGATCTCTGTCACAAGCCAACTCCACTCGAAAGGCTGGATAATCTGAGCGGCGATTTTCAAACTAATATCTGGATCAAGCGCGATGACTGTACCGGCCTTGCATTTGGCGGTAACAAGACTCGACAACTCGAATACTATATCGGTCATGCGAAGTCACTCGGTGCAGACACGTTGCTGACTACCGGCGCGATACAGTCGAACCAGGTGCGCATGACGGTGGCTGCCGCGCGCAAGATGGATATGGAAGTGGAGGTGCAGCTGGAACATCGCGTCGATCGCGACCAGGTGGAGTATCACGAGTCGGGAAATCCCTTTCTGGTGAAACTGATGGGTGCAAAAATTCACTATTATGCGGCCGGTGAAGATGAAGATGGCGCCGACCAGGTATTGTTTGAGCGAGCCGAGGTATTAAAATCAGAAGGCAGAAAACCTTATGTAATAGCTTTATCCAACGCAGGTTCACCCTACGGCGCGCTGGGCTATGTGGAAGCCGCCGAAGAAATCCTGCTGCAGCTCAAAACGATAAAAATAATACCGGCCAGATTTGTTCTACCTACTGGCAGCGCATCGACACATGCGGGATTATTACTGGGATTGCGCGCCTCGGGCTGCAATATACCGGTGGATGGTATCTGCGTCCGGCGTGATCGACAACGCCAGCAACAGCGGGTATTAACAAAAATTCAATCGGCTGCAAAACTGATGAATTGCGAAATTGATATTCGCCTCGACGACATACTGTGTGACGACCGATTCCTCGCACCTGGTTACGGAATATTAAATGCACCAGCCTTGGCGGCGATAAAATTGATGGCAAAGCGTGAGGGCATACTACTCGATCCGACCTATTCGGGTAAGGCGTTTGCGGCCTTGATTGATTGCATTGAGAACGGCAACTATGGGATGGAGGATCATCTGGTATTTTTACATACCGGCGGCGCGCCTTCTCTGTTTGGTTACCCGGAACTAGTCGCTGAATAACCAGTCCTGGCTATTACCGTTCGAGTAATTAGCCAATTTACTTTATCTCGGGGGAGCCGGGTTATTTCGGCTGAATTAGATTGAGGATTTTTTGCTTAAGTGACAGGGGGCTATTTTTTTTAGCAATAATAAATTCCCTGACATGATTAGCCTTTACCTTGCGGCTTTTAGATTCCTCTGACTTATCGGCAAAGGCGCAACTGGCGACCAGGGTAAAATCAGTTTGCACGGTTTCGTCGGGCGATTGATTGACTGGATCTTTATCCTGGTCGAGATCTATAACAGTTGCTTTGTTGTCCATTGTCTTGTTGTCTAAACCTTGTCAGATTTGCTTATGCACTACAGATAATAGTTCATATTTGTCGTTGCAGCCTGGAGAATTTTTATTCAGCTAATGATGTGTCAGATAATCTGGTAAATATGTGATTCGCATCACAAATGCTAAAGTGCCCATTGTG
Source organism: Pseudomonadota bacterium (assembly GCA_022545625.1). Lineage (GTDB taxonomy): Bacteria > Pseudomonadota > Gammaproteobacteria. The sequence continues at coordinate 2,016 of JACZQS010000158.1, read as the reverse complement.
TGGTGAACCCAACACGGAAATCATCGCTGAACTCGAAGCTGCGCAAAAGCGCCAGGTAATTAGGAACAGGTAAAATTTTATTATGAGCGTACTGACCAAAACGCAAGAGCTGTTGCAGCTAAAAGCACGCGATCTGGCGCAATCGGTAATCAAAGACCGGGCTGCCGAAGTGGATCGAAGCGAGGCCTATCCCTGGAATAATATTGAAGCGCTAACCCAGGCGGGATTCATGGGCATGACCATCCCCGAAGAATTTGGCGGGCGGGGTCTAGGCTATATGGATGCGGTACTGGTTATCGAGGAAATGGCCAAGGTGTGCGGTGTAACCGGCCGTATCGTGGTTGAAGCCAATATGGGCGGGGTCGGCGCCATCATGGCCTATGGTTCTGAAAAGCAAAAACGCCTGGCGGCAGATCTGGTATTAAGCGGAGATAAGCCGGCCATCTGTATTACCGAACCGGGAGCGGGAAGCGCGGCAACGGAAATGACCACCACCGCGGTAAAGAAGGGTGGTCATTATATCCTCAATGGCACCAAGCACTGGATAACCGGTGGTGGAGTTTCGAAACTACATCTGATTTTTGCCCGGGTCATGGAAAATGGTAAATCACAGGGTATTGCCGGTTTCATCGCGGTACGTGGCACCGAGGGACTATCCATTGGTCAACGGGAACCCACCATGGGTTTGCGCGGTATCCCCGAAACAGAAATTATCATGCAGGATATGCAAGTACCTGAAGATATGGTGGTTATTCCACCGACAGGGTTGAAGCGGGGCTTTGCCGGGTTGATGCGCGCATACAATGGGCAGCGCATTGGCGCTGCTACAGTAGCGCTGGGAATCGCCCAGGGAGCCTATGAATTGGCACTGGAATACGCCAGGTCGCGTGAACAGTTTGGGCGTCCAATCGCCGAGTTTCAGGGAATTCAGTGGATGCTGGCAGACATGTCCATCGGCTTGTCTGCCTCCCGCGCAATGATTCATAACGCTGCCCTGGAGTCAGTCGATGGGTTTCCAGAAATGTGTGCCGCGGCCCAGGCCAAGATTCTGGCCTCGGAAACAGCGATAAAGGTCACCAACGATGCGTTGCAAATTCATGGTTCGGCCGGTTACTCGCGCAACAGGGCTCTCGAACGAATGTGTCGCGATGCGCGCATGTTCACCATCGGGGGTGGTACGGCGCAAATATTACGTACCCAGGTAGCCGGGTCAATTCTGGGTATCAAAACGCCGCAGACCCGTGATGGGTATGCAAACTTAAACCGGAAACCTGGGCCCGACGAGTGATCGCTTTGTCATCCACTGGGCATGCCAAATCGGGTGGCATCCGTTTCGGATCGATAAGTATCACAAATTAAATTTAATAAAAATATATTAATTTTTATTTAGATTAAGTAAAATTTTATTAAATACTAAGTTATGTGCCATGTCCTTTCGCCGACTAAAGACTCTGATTGCAGTTGCCGAGTGCGGATCCTTCGTCAAGGCCGCTAAAACGACTTTTCTGACACCCGCTGCGGTTAGCCAGCAAATGAAGATTCTCGAGCAAGAAATGGGTGTTGCATTGTTCGATCGAAAAAATCGAACGCCAAGTTTGACACCGGTTGGTAGTGCCCTGGTCTCCAGGGCCCGAGAGATTGTCAATTCATACGAAAACATGGTGCGTTCTGTGACCGGTGAAGGGGCACTAGAGGACGAACTTGCGATGGGTGCAGTGCCGACAACGATGACCGGACTAATTCCCAGGGCAGTCAAATCCTTGAGAGATACCTACAGCGGTTTGCATATTCGTATTATGCCGGGTCTTTCGGCTGAACTTTACTCAATGGTAGATCGGGGGTTTCTCGATGCCGCGGTGTTGAGTGAACCCATCCATATTTACGACCATTTGCGCTGGCTTCCCATTGTCGACGAACCTCTTATAGTACTGGCGCCAGAGGACGCGTCTACCGACGACCCAAAAGAACTACTCGAGAGTTACCCTTTCATCCGATTTAACAGTCGTGCCTGGGTAG
>JACZQS010000157.1 GCA_022545625.1 Pseudomonadota bacterium | reverse complement strand
AAACAGATAATCGTCACTAATACCCCCGATGTGCTGTCTGACGCCACCGCCGAGATTGCAATCCTGTTAATGCTAGGCGCGGCGCGTCGCGCCAGTGAGGGTGAGCGACTCATACGCAATCAGCAATGGAAAGACTGGAGCCCGGCATTTATGGTGGGCCAACAGATATCTCACAAACGCCTGGGCATTCTCGGCATGGGCAGGGTTGGCCAGGTCGTGGCCAGGCGTGCCCGTGGATTTGACATGAAGATACACTATCATAACCGAAAGCAGTTAGATGCGAACCAGGAACAAGGCGCTATCTATCATTCTACGGTCGAGGACCTGGTCTCAGAGATCGATGTACTATCGATTAACTGCCCGGCGTCAGAGAATACCCGGGGCCTGTTGAACGGGCAATTAATCGCCAGGCTACCCACCCATGCGATCGTAATCAATACATCAAGAGGCGCAATTGTCGATGACGACGCATTGATCGACGGATTAAAATCGGGTCGAATTGCCGCCGCGGGGCTCGATGTGTTTAATGGCGAACCCGACGCTATACACCCAGAATACCGAAAATTGGATAACGTATTTTTATTACCGCATATTGGCAGTGCTACCGAAGAAACACGAGTAGCCATGGGTTTTAGAGCGATTGACAACTTGATAGCGATTTTTAATGGCAAAGAACCAGGCGACAGGGTCGCCTGACTTTGATCGTTTTCGCAGTGATACCCAACGATTCAAGTTTGGTATACAATATACTCCGATTCTATGCGTTAATAGTCTCAATTCTAGTCAATAAAAGGCTGAAAAAACTGCGATCTAAAAATTTTTTCCTGTAGTATGTCGTTTCAATATTATTTTGCTCAACCAATTTAGTATTCGCAGTCCTAAATAAACTATAAAGTGAGGATAATAAAATGACCGAAGTAAAATCGTCTCGCCGTAAATTTCTAAAAACAGGCGCCGCCGCCATAGCAGGTGGTGCCCTAATCGCCGCACCTTCGATCGCCATTGCCGCAAAACCGGTGGTACTCAAGGTACAGGCAGCCTGGGGTGGTGGCATATTTCTGGAATTTGCCCAGGACTATGTACGTCGTGTCAATGAAATGTCAGGTGGATCGCTGAGAATTGATCTGCTGGGCGTTGGTGCCGTCGTTAAGACCGCCGAAATGCAAACCGCAGTGCATAAGGGAGTACTGGATGGTGCACACCTGGTAACCGCCTACTGGTATTCAAAAAGCCCGGTAGCCTCATTGTTTGGAACCGGACCCTGCTTCGGCTGGTCGGCCAATGAAATGATGGGCTGGATCCAGTATGGCGGTGGTAAAGACCTGTATTACGAGCTAATGCATGAAAAGCTGAGACTCGATCTGGTCGGTTTCTTTACCGGCCCCATGCCCGCTCAACCGCTGGGCTGGTTCAAGGAACAAATCAAAAGTAGCAGCCAGATGGTAGGCCTGAAGTATCGTACCGTCGGACTAGCCGCAGACGTACTGCAGGAAATGGGCATGTCGGTGGTGCAATTACCAGGCGGGGAAATCCAGCCAGCGATGAAAAGCGGCCTGATCGATGCAGCCGAATTCAACAACCCGACCTCGGACAAGGATTTCGGCATGCAGGACGTCTCCAAGCATTATCACCTGGCCAGCTTCCACCAGTCCCAGGAGTGTTTCGAAATCATTTATAACAAGACCCTGTTCGACAAACTGGCGAAGGAACACCAGGCAATTCTGGAGTATGCTTCAGAAGCGGCATCTGCCGATATGGCCTGGAAAGCGATGGAACGTTATTCGCAGGACCTGGTCACGTTGAAAGTAAAACACGGGGTTAATGTCTATCGTACCCCTGATAGCATTATGGATGACCAGCTCAAGGCCTGGGATATCATTATCGAACGATTCAATAAATCAGATCCTTTCTTCAAGAAAGTAGTCGAGTCCCAAAAGAAATGGGCCAAGCGTCATGGCGCATATGCATTGAACAATGCTCCCAATTACCAGAGCGCCTACGAACATTACTTCGGTAAACTGTAACTAGTTACCTCGACATGCAAACAGCAGGGCGGTGTTTTTGTAATACCGCCCTTGCTTTTTTTTGACTCAATTAATTTAAATAGCTGCCAGCTGGTGCAAGATGACCCGGATTCTTCACTTTATCGATAGCTTGAGTGCCTGGTTTGGAAAGGCATTTGCCTGGTGTATCGTCATTTTAACCTTTTCAACCTGCTACGAAGTTTTTGTACGCTATGTACTCAACGCGCCAACTGTCTGGGCATTCGATATGAGTGTACAGATGTACGGTGCACTGTTTATGATGTGTGGCGCCTATGCGTTATCACAGGACGCCCACGTCCGAGGTGACGTCCTCTATCGACTATTACGCAAGAAAACTCAGGCTAAAATTGACTTCGTTTTATATATTCTATTTCTGATGCCCGGTGCAGTAGCCCTGATTTACTATGGCTATGGCTTTGCCGCCGATTCCTGGTTTTATAAAGAAGTGAGTTGGAGCAGCCCGGCCCGTATCCAAATCTATTATTTCAAGACCCTGATCCCAATCGCCGGCGTACTGATATTGCTCCAGGGCATCGCGGAAGCAGTTCGTTGCCTAATCTGTATCAAAACTGGCGAATGGCCCCCCCGATTACACGATGTGCAGGAAACCGAAGCCGTGTTGATGAAAGAGCAACAGGAATTGCGTGACCGGGAGAAAGACAATGCCTGATCCATATGTCGCGGTTCTGATGCTGGGCCTGTTCATTTTTATGGTCATGCTCGGTTTTCCTATCGCATTTACACTGATTGCAATGGGCCTCGGGTTTGGCTATTACGCCTACTACGACGAACTGCGAATGGCGACTATTTTCGATAACCGCATTTTCGACCTGTTTGTACAAAATACTTTCTCTGTCATGTCGAATGACGTTCTGGTTGCTGTGCCGTTATTTCTGTTTATGGGCTACGTGGTGGAACGCGCCAATATAGTCAATCGCCTGTTTTTTAGTATTCAGCTGGCTGCACGTAATTTGCCGGGTTCGATGGCCGTGGCAGCACTGTTCACCTGTGCAATATTCGCTACCGCCTCGGGTATTATCGGTGCTGTTGTGACATTGATGGGCATGCTCGCCTTCCCGGCGATGTTGAAAGCGGGATATGACGAAAGCTATGCATCCGGGGTCATCTGCGCCGGCGGCTGTCTCGGTATCCTGATACCACCTTCGATCATGTTAATTGTCTATTCCGCTATAGCCAACCTGTCGCCGTTGCGCCTCTATGCCGCGGCACTGTTTCCCGGCATGTTGCTGGCCGGGTTATATATGGTGTATGTAGTCGGGAGAGCAACATTAAACCCGGCTTTGGCGCCGAAACCAAAAGAGGAAGACGTACCGCCCATGTCTCAAATTTTGTGGGCTCTGTTGACGTCTTTTATACCGTTGGCGGTATTAATCATGAGCGTACTAGGCGCTATCCTGATGGGTCTGGCGACACCTGCGGAAGCTGCTGGCGTTGGGGCCATGGGTGGGCTGGTACTAGCTGCTGCCTATCGTTCACTCAGCTGGGAACGATTGAAGCAGGCTGTTTACCTCACCGCGAAAACCTCGGCGATGGTTTGCTGGTTATTCGTCGGTTCCTGGACCTTTGCCTCGGTGTTTTCTTATCTCGGTGGACACGATCTGATTAGAGACTGGGTATTGTCAATGGAACTTGGATCGGTTGGATTTTTAATATTGGCTCAATCGATCATATTCCTGCTCGGTTGGCCACTGGAATGGACCGAAATAATCATCATATTCGTGCCTATATTTCTGCCCATGTTAGAAACTTTTCAGGTCGATCCGTTGTTTTTTGGAATCCTGGTCGCGTTAAATTTACAAACCTCATTTTTAACCCCACCGATGGCGATGGCCGCGTACTATCTGAAAGGCGTGGCGCCACCGTATATTCAACTGATAGATATCTTCCGTGGAATTATGCCGTATCTGGCTATCATCATATTCTCCATGGTGATGTTATATAACTTCCCCGGCATAGCGCTGTGGCTACCTGTTTATTTTTTTGGATAAGCGTAATATTTCAATTCGATGGATATGCAGAGTCAAGCATTACACAGCCCCAGCTTACTATCAGCCCGTGATGCCCGTGAAGCAATTGAAGCTGGGCTTTTAACATCGGAGGAACTGGTCGAGGGGTGTTTAGACCGTATCGAAGAGCTCGAACAAAGCATCGGTGCCTGGGCGCATCTGGATAAACAACTGGCTCTCGATCATGCCCGTCAGGCGGATAAATTTCGAAGCCGTGGACTACCGACTGGACTGCTCCACGGTATACCCGTCGGCATCAAGGACATTATCGATACCAGTGATTACCCAACTGAAAATGGCACCGTGTTACACCAGGGTCGCAGGCCAACCCAGGATGCAACCCTGGTTTCATTATTACGCGAAGCGGGAGCGATAATACTGGGTAAAACCGCGACTACCGAGCTGGCCGTGTATTCGCCGGGTAAAACCAGGAATCCAAACAACACCGAACATACACCGGGTGGATCTTCGAGCGGATCAGCAGCAGCAGTGGCAGCGGCCATGGTACCGCTGGCGGTAGGAACCCAGACCAACGGATCGCTGATTCGACCCGCTTCGTATTGTGGCGTCTATGGCTTCAAACCCAGTTTTACTCGTATATCCCGCTATGGGGTATTAAAACAGTCTAGCCATCTGGACACCGTTGGTGTATTCGCTCGAGACCTTGACGACCTCGCACTGATTGCAGACGTTTTAATGCGCTACGATGCCCAGGACATTGACATGACTCCGACGGCACCACCGTGCATTACCAAAGTCATGGCGGAGCCTGTACCGGCAAACCCGCGTTTTGCATTTGTACGGACACCAAGATGGGATGCGGTAGAGCAATCCAGCAAAGATGGTTTTCGTGAATTGATCGATGCAGTTAACCAAGCGGCTAAGGACACCGTCAGTATCATCGATTTACCCACCCAGTTTGATGAAATCTATCGGCATCACCAGAATATCATGGAGGCGGATTTAGCGCAGAGCTTCGCTGACGAATACCAAAACGGTAAATCAAAACTGAGTAGTGAATTAATTGAAATGATCGAACGCGGTACGAAAGTATCGGCCACGGAATACGATTCCTCGGTCAGTAAAAAAATACAATATAGCAATATCCTGAGCGAGATATTTGAGGAATACGATGCTATCCTGACACCATCCTCCGGCGGTCCGGCGCCTTCAGGATTAGCTTCGACCGGCAGTCCAGAATTCAATACTATCTGGACTTACTGTGGTAATCCGGCGATTAATATTCCATTATTACAGGACCCGACAGGTCTTCCGGTAGGTGTACAAATTGTCGCTGAAAATGGCGACGATGGACGATTATTTAGATCATCGCGTTGGTTATTGGAACTTTTAAGCGACTGACTGCTTATATTTATCATTTGTAGGGGCAAGCATGGATAATTTAATAACAGGTCTGATTGCGTTAGCAGTATTCCTCACGTTTGTACTAGGGCTCGCCAATTCGATTAGTGCGATCCCATTTACCATCATCGTAATTGCCGTATCCGCAATGATTGCCATGGATTATTATCAATCGGCGAAACAGGGTCTGGAGAAGGAAAAAAATAAAAATGCTGTTGATTCGTCGCAGCGCTAAAAATTTTTCGATACCCCAATCACACGTTACCCTGAAGGCTAAATATCGGTTAAATACCTGAAAAGCCAGTATTCCCCCGGCGAGCGGTGAGATCACCACCTGCAAGATGGTAAATATATTAAGGAACCTCTGATTAATTCTGGGTGAATCGGGTTGTGATTCAAAATGATCAAGTTCAAGGCGTGGAACGCAAGGCCGCTCATCGACATCCTGTCGCCGCGGCACTGGCACTTCCCTGTGCGGCGTAATAGCAGGGCTATTGCTAAGTTTCACAACATGGGAATTGGTCATTTTGGGCACAACGCGTTCATTCATGAATTGATCAGAGGTTCCCTAGCTCGATGTTTCTCAACATAGTGATTGCATGATCCCTGTGACATTGCGAAAATAGTTTTTTCGATTCAGGGGATGTCATGGGATTTTTAAACGGTAAAAAAGTACTTGTCGT
>JACZQS010000156.1 GCA_022545625.1 Pseudomonadota bacterium | reverse complement strand
TATTAATCACCAGCAGATTTTGGTCCTGGTGTAGTATCTCGAACTCAATGTTTTCCGGCCTGTCAGCCAGTTTCGCTACATAGGGGATATCGAGGTCGATCAAATCACCACCATAAACACGTTGTTTGGGTTTACATGATTGACGATTGAGGGAAATAAACCCCTGTTGGATCCACTCCCGAATCTTGCTTCTCGAATAGTCGGGCATTAAGCCACTAAGCGCCTGATCGAGGCGATATCCGGAATATTCAGCCTCGATTTTGATCTGTTGCTGAATTAATTTCATTGACTGGTTATACTGCTTGTTTGCTTTTACGGCAAGTCAATACACGAGTTAACATAGCTGAGAAGCCACTGGTCAATTGATGAAATTACGAATGATAGCTTTGATGGGTAGCTGCTTTTTACTACTGGCCTGCGGCCCGGCGAAGGAAGTTGATGTCACAGCCGGGTGGAGCGCAGAAAAGCTCTATCGGAGCGCCAAAAATGAAATGGCTAATAAGAACTACTCCACGGCCATAGAACAGTATCAAATCCTGGAGTCGCGTTACCCGTTTGGCAAATATGCTACCCAGGCGCAGTTAGATGTCGGCTATGCTTATTATAAATTTGATGAAGTGGACGCCGCGATTGCTGCACTCGATCGTTTTATCAAACTTAACCCGCGTCATGAAGCAGTCGACTACGCCTATTACTTGAAAGGCCTGGCAAATTTCGGCCGCGGCAAAAGCTTACTCGATAATATTTATTATCGGGATAAAGCCGACTATGACAAGTCAATATTGTTGACCTCGTACAATGATTTCCAGATCCTGTTAAGGAGGTTCCCGCGGAGTAAATATGCGGTTGATTCTCGGCAACACCTGATCTACTTGCGCGATAAGCTCGCCAGTGCTGATCTGAAAATTGCGCGTTTTTATGCCTCACGCGATGCATGGGTAGCCGCTTCTAATCGCGCAAAATTTATAATCCTGTCTTATCCGGGCACCGACGCAGTGCAACCAGCACTGGAGATACAATTAGCGGCCTACCAGCATCTTGGGCTAGACCGATTGGCTGCCGATACTCAACGCATCATCGATTTGAACTATAGCGACGGGTCCTGATTGATAGAGTTCACTGTCCGGGTCGCGGTCAGGACCCCCGGTTCACACTGTGATCTACCATCGCATTCGGGTATTCGCAACCCAGTTGCCCCATGACCTGGTTAAGTTCCTCTCGCAATAGTTCAATGGCATATCCGGCGCCGACCTCTCCCAGCGCAGCGACGCCATACATCATTGCACGTCCGCTGAAAACCATGTCGGCCCCCCGGGAGAGAAACCGGGCAATATCGACTCCGGACTCCACACCACCATCCGCCATCACCGGAACCTTCTGCCCAATCTTGTTTTTTATCGCAGCAATTAGCTCGACAGGCGGTATCGACGCATCGAGCTGCCGACCGCCATGGTTCGAAACGATGATTGCGTCGGCGCCGACCTGTATCGCCAGTTCCGCATCTTCAGTACCGCTAATTCCTTTGACGATCAGTTTATGCGGCCATTGATTCCGAATTTGCTGTAGCAAGTCGACATCTACGATGTCTTTTAAGGTTTTGCGGATAAAATCTGAAAGTTCTGCCATATTACCGGCACTCTTCAGATAGGGTTTGATGGTTTCGAACTCAGGGGTACCATGCCTCGCCATTGCCAACGCCCAGGATGGCCTGGTTAAGATTTGCCAGAAACTACCCAGGGTCAATTTTGGAGGCACAGTCAACCCATTGCGAATATCACGGGGACGTATACCCAACGACGGTACATCGATGGTAACTACCAGGTGTTTGCACTCGGCAACAACCGCACGCCTCATCAGATCGTGCAACATGTTCTTGTCGGTCGGTGGGTAGAGTTGGAACCAGAAACAATCTTCTGCACATTCAGCCGCGCGTTCGATTGAAATGCTCGCCACGGTACTGAGGATAAATGGAATATTGGCTGACTTTGCCGCCCTGGCCTGGTATTCGGATGCCCCTGGCCATATCAAGCCACTCAGCCCGAGCGGGGCAACGCCAAATGGCGCATTATAGCTTCGCCCCAAAATATCGACTGCCAGTTGAGCTGGCCCTGATCGCGTCAGGTACTGTGGCTGTAAATAGACTTTATCCAGAGCCTTACGATTATTTTTAACAGCCAGATCGTCATTGCATCCAGCGCTAAGATAATCGTATACAAAGCCAGGTATACGCGATCTGGCAATCGACCTTAGCTGCGCTATATTCGCAGCCTTTTTCATCAGTTGATTGCTCATTCGAATCTATCCAAAATTTATCGTACGCGTATTAATCGACACAGGGCGCGACAAAATATAACATCAATTGTTAGTATGGATTAATTTCTCTTTATATTTCCCTGACACCTGAAGCCACGAAAGAACTCCCTGACCTTGGCCAGCGATCGATAAGACCATGAAATACAATCTACTAGGAAACAGCGATATAGAGGTGAGCGAGATATGTCTCGGTACCATGACCTGGGGTACACAGAACAGTGAGACCGAAGCCCACCAGCAGATGGATTACTCGTTCGAACACGGCGTCAATTTTATCGATACTGCAGAGATGTATCCGGCCAACCCGGTTTCAGCCGAAACCCAGGGGCTAACCGAGGAGATTATTGGTAGCTGGTTTAAATCTTCATCCAGGCGCGACCAGGTCATCCTCGCCACCAAGGTCACTGGCGAAGGGCTTCAATGGGTGCAGGATGGTGTGCCGATATCGCCCAAAAAAATCCGTATCAGCATCGAAGGTAGCCTGAAGAGGCTAAACACAGACTATATCGATCTGTATCAATTACACTGGCCTAATCGGGGGTCTTATCATTTTCGTCAGGCCTGGCATTTCGATCCGACTTCACAGGATAAACAAGCGACCAGAGCACATATACTTGAAGCACTGACAGCTCTCCAGGAACTCATCGAACAGGGCAAAATACGACAAATTGGTCTGTCTAACGAAAGCTGCTGGGGCACCAGTCAGTTTTTGCAAATTGCCGAAGCGAACTCGTTACCGCGTGTGGTCTCCATACAGAATGAATACAACCTGATGTATCGCCGGCATGATCTTGATCTGGCCGAGCTTTCGCACAACGAACAGGTCGGATTGTTACCCTATTCACCACTTTCATGCGGGATGCTGAGCGGCAAATATCGAGCCGGCAAAAAACCAGCGGGATCGCGAATCACTCTTAACCAGGATTTACACGGGCGGGTGAGCGAACAGGCTAATGCGGCGACCGATGACTATGTCGACGTGGCACAAAAACACGGGCTCGATCCTTCCCAAATGGCGCTCGCTTTTTGTCACCAACGCCCGTTTGTCACTTCGACTATTATCGGTGCAACCAACCTTAAGCAACTTGAAATCGATATCGGATCCTTCGAAGTTGAACTCAGCGCCGAAGTATTAAAGGATATTCACAGGGTCTATCGCCGCTACCCCGCTCCCATATAAAGGCATCTTAATATTCTGTTAGGCTACCCATCTCGCCTGGAAAGATAAAATCTGCCAAAATAGCCTTCGAATAATTCACTCGAATAGCTTGTCAATATGGATCAAAAGAACATTGTCTCTGAAATGAAGGTGCTGCCCGAAATTGATGTCGAATTCGAGATAGAGCGGCGCATCGACTTTATCAAGACGACACTGCAAGCATCGGGCCTCAACCACCTGGTACTGGGAATTAGTGGGGGCGTCGATTCGGGCACCTGTGGGCGTCTCGCCCAACTCGCTGTGGATGAATTAAACAACGAGGGTGACAATTACCGATTTATAGCGGTGCGCCTGCCATACGCCACGCAGGCCGATGAGATCGACGCGCAGATTTCATTACAATTCATCAACCCCAGTATCAGTGTTAGCGTCAATGTGCAACCCGGCACCGATGCCCTTCACCAGTCGACTTTAGATGCACTAGAGCAGCAGGGTGAGCTCCACCAGAGTGAATTAGAGCTTGACTTAGCCAGGGGCAATGTCAAGGCTCGGATGCGCATGATCGCCCAGTACGAAATTGCCGGACTGCTTGGTGGTCTGGTGATAGGCACCGACCATTCGGCAGAAAATGTTACCGGTTTTTATACAAAACATGGCGATGGTGCCTGTGATCTGGTGCCATTGTTCGGCTTAAACAAACGCCAGGTACGCTCTCTGGCCAGTCATCTCGGTGCGCCCGAACAACTGATCAGCAAGCAACCAACTGCAGACCTGGAAACCCTTAGTCCGTCGAAGCCCGACGAGGATGCACTGGGCCTGAGCTATGATCAAATTGATGATTTTCTGGAAGGCAGGTCAATAGACCCTGGCGCGGCGAAGCGAATCATAGAGATATACTGTCGTACCGAGCACAAGCGACAGGCAATTGCGACTATTTATGGCTAGACAGACCGCCGCTTGCGCAGAAATGACCGTAGTATTCTCGGGAACGACTAGCTTAAAAAAGAGCCATAGAGACATCACCCGGCTATAAAACTGCTTCTGCCTGAAGATCGGCATGATACGAAGACCGCACCATTGGACCGCTTGCGACCTGATCGAAACCCAGTGAATATGCAAACTCACCGAGCGCATCAAACTCGTCGGGCGTGACGAACCGCTCGACCGCCAGATGATCGAGGCTTGGTTGCAGGTATTGGCCCAGCGTCAGCATATTCACATTGTGGGCGCGCATATCGCGCAACACCTGTTTCACTTCGCTTATCTCCTCTCCCAGGCCCAGCATTAAACCGGATTTGGTAGGTACTTGCGGATACAGTTGCTTGAAATTTTTTAACAGGCTTAGCGACCACTGGTAGTCGGAACCGGGGCGAACTTTTTTGTACAGGCTCGGTACCGATTCAAGGTTATGATTAAACACGTCAGGGGGCGATTTTGCCAAAATTTCCAATGCGGTATCCATTCGACCCCTGAAGTCCGGCGTCAGGATTTCGATCCGAATATCGGGATTAAGCTGTCGGGTTTGCTCGATACAGTCGATGAAATGCTGGGCGCCACCATCGCGCAGGTCATCCCGGTCGACCGAGGTAATAACCACGTAGCGCAAACCCATCCTGCGGATTGTTTTCGCCAGGTTCACGGGTTCCCGGTTATCGAGCGGATTCGGGCGCCCGTGCCCCACATCACAAAACGGGCATCGCCGGGTACAAATATCGCCCATAATCATGAAAGTAGCGGTGCCCTTGGAAAAGCATTCCCCCAGGTTTGGGCAGGATGCCTCTTCGCAGACGGTAAAAAGATTATTTTCCCGCAAGATTGATTTTAACTGCCGAACGCGATCACCGGTGGGTGCTTTGGCGCGAATCCAGGGCGGCTTGCGCCGCACCGATATTGACCGCACGACTTTTATCGGAATGCGCGCGACCTTGTCAGCTCCCTTAAGCTTTTCGCCCTGAATTACCTGATACTTGCTATCCACGATTGATATTCCCGATTAATATGCCCGCGAGTTCCTGTCCCGCCTGTTCGAGTTCGATGGTGACGTTCAAATCAGCCATCTGGGTTACTGCCTGCTCCTTCATGCCACAGGGGTTGATGCGCGCAAAAGGATCCATGTCCATATCGATATTGAGACTCATACCATGATAGCAACTTCCCTTCCGAATACGCAATCCAAGCGCAGCTATCTTGGCCTTATTTACGTAGACGCCGGGAGCATCTTTGCGTGCAACTGCTTTGACATTATAGCGCGAGAGTAATTCTATTATCGATACTTCTATATGCGTTACCAGTCTACGCACACCCAATCCCAGTCGATTTAGATCGAGCAGGCAGTACAGCACCAGTTGTCCCGGCCCATGGTAGGTAACCTGTCCGCCTCGATCGATCTGAATTACCGGTATATCGCCAGTGTCGAGTAGATGTTCAGGATTTCCATTTTGCCCCTGGGTAAATACCGGTGCATGTTCGGTAATCCACCATTCGTCGGCGCTCGCCGCATCGCGAGTTTGGGTGAAGGTTTTCATTTTTTCCCAGGTTTCCCGGTAATCGGTAAGCCCCAGGTATTTAATTTTAGTGTCAATTTCCGACATAGCCGATAGCGACCCGGATCCGTACCTTGCCATCTATTACAAAGACATCACCACGTGTTCACATTCGTATAAATCCTGGTATATATCTTCAAGTTGCTGTTGAT
>JACZQS010000155.1 GCA_022545625.1 Pseudomonadota bacterium | reverse complement strand
AGTGCCGACACGATTTTACTGATAATCTGAATCAGATTGAGCGGCTTACTCATTTGTATGCCGCCTACACTACTCGCTTTTTGCAATTGGTAGGATACGATTTGATTCATTCTATCAACCTGCTCACCCAGGGATTGCAAAACTTCGGCAGCTGGTTTTTCGATATCCGACAGGCCGCTTAATACCGCCAGCGGGGTTTTCAGGCTGTGCGCCAGATCGTCCAGTGCATTGCGGTAGCGCTGCTGCTGATACTGTTCGCGCCGCAGCAAGATATTTAGATTCTCAGTCAACGGAGTAATTTCCAGCGGATAGCTGTGTTCAAACCCGGATTGCTGCCGATCTTCAATCGCCTTTATTTCAAGGCCGACTTTTTTCAGTGGCCACAAACTCCACATCATCACAAAATACATCAATACCAGGAGTAACAATGTAGTGACAATCAACCATGCCCACAGAGTTTGTCGAAATCGATCCAGTTGCCGAAAATGATCGCTCGCGTCCTGCCAGACTACCACCTCATAGCGTTGCAACCTGTCCCTGATATCCGGCCATTGAATCGCAAAAACGAGGCGAAAATAGTCCCCTTGGCTAAATTTCAGTGTACTGAACTGCCAGTTACCGAGCCCGATAGTGTCAACCCCGGGAAACCGCAGGCTGGTGGAACGCGAATGCCATAACTCGTCCCCATTACTATCGTAAAGCATAGCGTAGAGACCCGAATCCCTGGTCATCAGACTGGACTCAAACAGGCGATCATCGGATACAGTAATACTCATTCCAGACTGGCTTCGATCGACCGCAGCGAGCAGGCTATAAATTAGTACCTGCAATCTGTCTTCCTCGGCCTGCAATGCCCGTTTGACGACTGCCCGTTCGAGCGCTATTGCGGTCAGTATCATAAACATGACCAATACGATCATCGAAACAAGTGTGAGTCGTGATTTAATCGATTTCATCGACGAGGTTGTTTTCCTTCAATGCGGTAATGCTGGGTTCGACAAAAAGGCGATCTTCGCTGTTGCATGCTCTCGAGCACCTATCCAGGAATCAGTTTTGCTCAATTCGGGCCAGGGTAAAACGGTAACCTCTTCCTCTCAGGGTTTCAATAGGCTGTAAACTTTCATCGGGATCAAGTTTCTGGCGCAATCGTCGAATAAAAACCTCGATTACGTTACTGTCGTTATCTGCCTCGTCGTCATACAAATGCTCGGTCAAAACCGTTTTAGAAATGACCTCCCCGGCATGGAGCATCAGGTATTCGAGGACCTTATATTCGTAAGCGGTTAAATCCAGTTCCCTCTCATCAACATAGGTTCTCTGGGTTGCCGTATCGAGAATCACCGGAGCACAGACAATTCGAGAATCTGACCAGCCCGAGGCCCGGCGAATCAACACCCTGATTCTGGCCATCATTTCTTCGTGGTGAAACGGTTTGACCAGATAGTCATCGGCACCGGCGTCGAGCCCCTCTACCTTGTCCTGCCATCGCCCCCGTGCGGTCAAGATCAAAATCGGAATATTGTTTCCCGCCTCGCGAATGGTGTTAATTACTTCGAGCCCCGATAGCTCGGGTAAACCGAGGTCAATAATTGCGACGTCGCAGGGAAATTCCTCTAGCAGATATAATCCCTCACCGCCATTATCGGCGCTATCCACCGCGAACCCTTCTTTCTTCAGGCGGTCGACAATTTGTCGTTGAATATCCAGATCATCTTCTATGACTATTGCTCGCATTAGTTTATCCGTCTGCTTAAGTAACGCTTAAGGTTTAAATTACCGGTTCAATTCGAATGCGTAAATTTATCCGTTTACCCGGGTCATAGGGCATTTTTATCTGGTAACGCTCGCCCTGGTACCGATAAGTTACGCGGTAACCATCCAGTACTTCCTCGTAACTCACCTGATCGCGCATTACACATTGCTGCCGGTATTCTGTGTAGCTGGTCTGTTCAGTGTGTCCATTAACCGCATTGTGACCTATTTGCGCTCCAATAATAGTACCAATCGCGGTAGCGAGCCTGTTACCATTACCCTTGCCGATCTGGTGCCCTACGATTCCGCCTAAAATACCGCCAACGGCCATACCGCTGGCTGATTTGTGGCCCGATCGACCATGGGCATGGATAACGGGTTCCTCCCAGCATTCTTTAACCGGGTGACTAACTTCAACTTCTCTATAGACAGGTCTTACGTCGACTACTTTTGCGGAGGCATAGACCACGTTTCCTGAATCATTTGCGTATCGATCGTGGCTCGAGCCTGCCATAACAGTTGTAGACATCAGGATGAAACTTATCGCTATTACTGGTTTGCTGGTTTTCATGTCAATCTCCAGGTGTTGATTGGTGGCTGGTAATAGTATCAATGGTCGCTGAATCCCGGCTTAACGCGACGTATACCAGCAGGATTTGTTAAATAATTACTTTAGAATGACAGGCACTGTATAGCATGGATACTGGCTCGGGCTTCAATAAATCAGAGGCCAGCCGATATTCCATAGAACCTGTGCTGATCATTAATTATCATCGCTTAGCTCAAACACCGGCTTGATTTTTAGCTTTGAATGTCTAAGACTGTCGGCTGATTATTGCAAGAAAACCCGCATGTACGCTCTGGAAATATCTCGCTTACACAAGACTTATGCCAATGGATTGCAGGCACTGAAAGGGATCGACCTGACCGTCGAGCAAGGTGATTTTTTCGCCTTCCTCGGCCCTAACGGCGCCGGGAAATCAACCTGTATTGGCATCATCACTTCACTGGTCAATAAGACCAGTGGCACAGTCAAGGTATTCGGACATTCGATCGACAAAGAGTCGATAATGGCGAAATCAATACTGGGATCTGTACCGCAGGAATTTAATTTCAACACCTTCGAGCCGGTACAGGAAATCGTCACTAACCAGGGGGGTTTTTACGGTGTGCCTGCAAAAGTTGCCCGGTTGCAAACTGAACACTATTTAAAGCAACTGGGATTATGGCAATACCGTAAATTACAGGCGCGATACCTGTCGGGAGGAATGAAACGGCGCCTGATGATTGCGCGAGCATTGATACATAAGCCCCGCCTGTTAATTCTGGATGAACCTACTGCCGGGGTCGATATCGAACTGCGGCGTTCGATGTGGGAGTTCATGAACCAGATCAACCAGCAGGGCACAACTATAATCCTGACCACCCATTATCTGGAAGAAGCGGAACGAATGTGCCATAACGTCGCTATCATCGACGAAGGTGAGATTATCAAAAACACCAGCATGAAATCTCTGCTCAGGAGCCTGAAAAGCGAAACATTTATCCTCTATCTTCGGGATGATATCAGCCAGCCACCGGCGCTAGAGGGGTTTGCAGTTCCGGTGGTCATCGACAGTCACACCCTTGAAGTAGAGGTTCCACAAACTCGTTCGCTGAATGACCTGATTCAGCAACTCGACAGTCAACAGATAGTTGTCAGTCGTATGCGAAACAAGGTAAATCGCTTAGAGGAGTTATTTATAACGATCACTTCAAAACTGGAAATAATGCATGACACAGTGGGCTAAATACTGGGTTGCCTACCTGACCATAGCGCGCCGGGAAATCCTGCGATTCGCTCGTATCTGGGTACAAACCATCATTCCACCGATGGTCATGGTTGGCCTCTATTTTGTAATTTTTGGCAAACTGATCGGACAAAGGATAGGAGAAATGGATGGCATGAATTATGTCGATTTCATAATGCCAGGATTGGTGATGATGTCGATTATTACCAATTCCTACGCCAACGTCGTGTCATCTTTCTATGGCGCCAAATATTCGCATTATATTGAGGAAATGCTAATTGCGCCCATCCCCAACATCGTTATATTAATCGGTTATGTCACCGGTGGGATAGTCCGGGGTATGAGTGTCGGCATTGCGGTAACACTGGTGTCATTATTTTTCACCGATTTTTCGATACACGCGCCGCTGATTGTGTTCGTTATTGCTTTCCTGACCGCGTTTTTATTTTCACTGGCTGGCTTGATCAATGGCGTTTTTGCCAGGACCTTTGACGATGTCACGATCATCCCTACTTTCGTATTGACACCACTCACCTACCTGGGTGGGATATTTTATTCAATCAGGTTATTGCCCGAAACCTGGCAACAGGTATCGCTGATCAACCCGATACTTTATATGGTCAATAGCTTTCGGTTTGGTTTTCGGGGTGTGAGTGACATTGGACTGGGTACCGCGATCATGGTCATTCTATTCTTTATTGTGATCCTGTTTGCGTTCTGCATGATCCTGCTTGAGCGGGGCACCGGAATTCGACATTGACCCAATTTATCGACATCGGGGCCAATCTTACCAATAAAAGCCTGGTGCAAGACCTCGATGCGGTGATCAAACGCGCTGACCAGGCCGGTGTCAGGCAAATTATAGTCACCGGCAGCAGTATCGAGGACAGTAACCAGGCAATTCGGCTGTGTGGAGAATACCCTGATCACCTGGCCTGCACGGCTGGTGTCCATCCTCACCATGCCGGCGACTGGACGCAGGATTCGGTCGATATTTTACATCGGCTGGCTGATAATACCTGTGTGCGGGCGATCGGTGAGACGGGCCTCGATTTTTACCGCAACTTTTCGCCGCAGGACGCCCAGGTCAAAGCATATCGACAACAGCTCGAACTGGCGATAACGATGAAAAAACCGGTATTTAGCCACCAACGCGATGCACATCATGATTTTATCCAGATCCTGCGCGAATATCGCCACGATCTGGTCAATATCGTAGTGCATTGTTTTACTGACACCCGGGCAGCACTGTTTGAGTATCTTGATCTGGATTGTCACATTGGCATTACCGGCTGGATTTGCGATGAACGTCGTGGTACAGAATTAGCACAGCTGGTGAAATATATTCCCGATAACCGTCTGATGGTCGAAACCGATTCGCCCTACCTGTTACCCCGGGATTTGCCGCAAAAGCCCAGAAATCGTGTCAACGAACCCGCCTACCTGCCCCATATAGTAAAGTCCATTGCCCATTTCCAAAACAGGCCAGTCGACCGAGTAGCGGCTGATTGTCTGAAAACCAGCCAGCAATTTTTCTCTATTTAATTAAACAAACTTGCAACCCGTTCTGGATCATCGATTCACCAGGCCATCGGTGGGGTAAAACTATTAGCAGATTTTTTAGCTATAAGTGCCAATTTCCCGTCTAAACTCTTTTTAGGTAAAATAAATTCCAGCTATATTAATTATTGACAATGAACGATCATACCAGACTGAGTTTTTTCGCATCGGCAGCCGAACCCTGTAGCTACCTGGAAAACAAGAACGCGATCAGCGCTTTTGCAAATCCGAATGTCGATATGGATATGAAAACTTACAATGAATTGATCCAACATGGTTTCAGAAGATCAGGTGGTTACGTCTATCGCCCCCATTGTCCCAGTTGCAATGAATGTGTCTCAGTCAGAGTTCCTCTTAAAAAACAACAATTTACACGAAATGAACTGCGAACAATGCGGCGTAACTCTGATCTCACTATCAGCATCGTAGAAGGCAAGTTTCGAACCGAGCATTTCAATCTCTATAAACGCTATATTAACTCCCGACATAACGACGGAAGTATGGCAAATCCGAGCAAGGCCGATTATCACCGATTTTTGATATGTGACTGGACCGAAACCATGTTTATCGAGTTTCGGCTAAACAAGCTACTAATAGCAGTGGCAGTATCGGATATCTTGAGTACCGGGCTATCAGCGGTTTACACTTTTTTCGATCCGCAATATGCGGTTCGAAGTCCCGGACACTTCGCTATTTTAATTCAGATCACCGAGGCGAAAGCACGCGACCTCGATTATTTGTTCCTCGGATACTGGATCAAGAATTGCGCCAAGATGAGCTATAAACGACGCTACAAACCGCTGGAAGGGTTTATCAACGATCAGTGGATATTATTCTAGCCCAGTCAAACGCGGGGCCGGGATCAGTTTTCCTGCCCGGCGCTATATCGCTATGACCGCAGATAGCATCGTTATTAATTGCGGGGTAGTGTGATATCAAGCTGCCAAGCAAGGCATTCAGTTGCTCATATTGCGGGTCGGTATAGCTCAGTAGGTCGGTGCCTTCCAGTTCAATGCCTATCGAAAAGTCATTACAGGCCTGCTCACCTTTCCAGCTAGAAATACCGG
>JACZQS010000154.1 GCA_022545625.1 Pseudomonadota bacterium | reverse complement strand
CATCGAAAAGAGGCCCATGACACGATTAAATACAGGGTTCGAAGCAAAAGCATTAGAGGTAATTTCATTAAAATTAGGTTGATGTCTTGCATCTTTATGCAGGTATTTTACATGTTTCAGGTAATCGTCGATCAGGCGAATGATGCCGTCCTGGATTAAAAATACCCGGTCGCCAATGGTCATTAAATGATCTTCGTTCCTACGTTTGTACTTGGCCCTTAATTCAAAGCTCTCGAAATAGGTGCGGGCGAGGAAACGCTTGACCAGATTGTAGAAAGATCCCTTGGAATGCGGATTGGTCAAGATGTCATGATGCACCCTTTTACAGAATTCTTTGACGAATCTTTTCTGCCGGTTGATGATCACGGTGATCAACAGGCGCACCACTACCGCCATAATAAAAGAAATTAATAAGAACGGCATCAGGTAATCGGTAGCATATATTACGATTAAATTGATGAGCTCGACTATGCTTGTATTCATTAGGACTCTCCTCGTTCCAACAGTCCGAATTTTATGATGACACGTTGCGCTTTTTTGCAATTATACTGCCCACAAAATTCATCAAGCGATAAATTCCCGGTATCACCGGGTTTTATCTCTTCAGAAAAAAAACTTCTGCCCGTCACTTCAATTAACGGCAGCATGGTATTTTGGTGATCGAATTCCATGTTTTCTATATCAAATACATATTCAAATATTGATCTCGCACGCCTGTAGCTTAGATCCAGATTGTAGTTCACCGCGATTCTGTCGTCGCTAGAGAGGCTGGTTGGATCGACAGGTTTTCCAGCGTAGGTAGGTGATGCGAAGCCGATAATTTCAACCGATGAAATTTCCGAGGCTGATTCCTCGGTGCCAAACAGGCTTCGCGCGTATACCGGAATCGCTTTACGAAGCGTGTCTTCCATACCCTGCCTGAGGGTATGGCTGTTGGTAGCAAAGTAATCGTTACCAAAGTCGAGGATAACATCACCGGTTTTAACATCGACATCGGCATCAATTCCATTGTTAGCGAAATTATCCTTAATATTTTTGGCCACGTCCTCGCGCCGTTTCGCTAATCTCAAAGCGTCTTCTAACTCCTTGGTTTTATCCGCCAGTTTCTCCTCGGCTGCGCCAAGATCATCTGCGGTTTGCATCAAATGTTTTCGCGCATCACCGAGTTCCGAACCGAGCTTCGCAAGCTCATCGCGAACCCCTGCACCTTCATCAGCCAAACCCTTGTATTTTTTCCCTAATTCACCAGTTCATCAGCATGTGCTTTGCCTAATGCCGCAATTTTATCTTCACCGGCCTTAAGAGCATCCCCGAGCGAATCCAGTTCGCCCTGATTTTTATCAAACTGGTCCTGCAAACCCGCGTACTTGTCTTCCAGGCCTTTGACTTGCGCCGCTCCGGCACTTTGTAATGCTGCCTTTTCGGCTGCCGCATTTTCTAGCTGTTTGCCCAGTGAGGCTAACTTCGCCTGGCCTGCTTCATTCTGGCCCGCTAATTCCTGAAGTTTACCCTCCAGGTTATCGGTTTGATCGGCAAACGCTTCTTCCAATGCCGCCTTTTCGGCTGCCCCTTTATTTAACTGATCCTCTAATGCCGCTAACTGCTGAGCCTTGCCTTGCAAGTTTTTGGCTTCTTCAGAAAGCGCTTTTTGCAGCGCCTCTTTATCGGCTGCGGCCGAACTTAACTGACCCTCCAGCGCCGCCAGTTTATTTTGATTTTCATCCTGTTCACCTTTCAGTTCCTGTATTTCACCTTCGAGGAATTTTGTTTGTTTGGTGAGCGCAGATTTTAAGGCCGCCTTATCAGCCTTTTCTCCTTCTAATCTTGATTCCAGGGTTGCTAGCGTTTTTTGACTTTCAGCCTGCTGACCTTTCAAATCCTGGATTGTACCTGAGAGTCTATTGGTCTCCCTGGCGAGAGTGCTCTCGAGTGCTGCTTTTTCGGCCGCCTCGCCTTCTAATTTTGACTCCAGGGTCGCCAGCTGGTTTTGACTTTGATCTTGCTGACTTCGCAACTCCTGAATTCTGCCTTCCAGGTTTTTGGTTCTCTCGGCAAGCGTGCTTTCGAGGGCGGCTTTTTCGACTGCCACTCCTTTTATCTGTGATTCCAGGGATGCCACCTGGAATTGATTCTTACTCTGTAGATCGCTTATTTCCTGGATTTTAGCCTGTAGATTCTGGGTTTCCTGTTCAAGCGCCTGACTCAAAGTCGTCTTTACGACTGCCTCTTTTTGTAACTGCTGTTCCAGCGAGGCCAGTTGATTCTGGCTTTCACCCTGTTGTTTTTTTAACTCCTCGATTTTACCTTCCAGGGTCTGAGTCTCCTGTGCGAGCGTACTTTCCAGGGCCGCCTTTTCGGCCGCCTTCGATTTCAGCTGCTCCTGTAATTCCGCCAACCGGACTTTGCTTTCGCTTTGCTGGCTGGTCAATTCCTGAATCGTACCTTCGAAATTTATGCTTCTCTCGGTCAGGGTGCTTTCCAAAGCAGCCTTTTCGGCCGCCTCCGATTTTAATTGCCCCTCCAACTGTGCCAGCTTATTCTGGTTTAAATTCTGTTCACCTTTTAATTCCTGTATTTGACCTTCGAGAAATTTTGTTTCTTCAGTCAGTGTATTTTTCAGGGCTGCTTTTTCAGCAGTCTCCTTGTCTAACAGATCGACTAGAGATGCCAGCTCTTCGCGGCTTTGACTCTGCTGGCCGGTCAACTCCTTAATTTTTCCCTCGAGGTTTTTAGTTTCTTCGACGAGGGTATCTTCCAGCACTGATTTTTCGGCGGTCTTCGCTTCGAGTAGGTCTTCCAGTGACGCCAATTGGTTTTGACTTTCACGCTGCTGACCGGTCAAATTCTGAATTTTACCTTCCAGGTTCAGGGTTTCCTCGGTGAGTGTGGTTTTTAAAGCCGCCTTTTCGGCAACTTCCAATTCCAGTTTTTCTTCCAATGTTGCGACATCTTCGCTTTTTTGCTCAATTTCCTTCGCCAGCTCTTCTTTTTGTTGTTGTTCCGAAGTAAATTTTTTCGCCGCCTCTGCCTTCGCAATTGCGTTGGCATCGATCATCGCCACTATCATTTGTTGATATTGGTTTAACGATGACTCGCGTAGTTTTTGTTCATTCAATTCTTTGGAAAGACGATTTTTATTCTCATTCGCCTCGGTTTCTAAAAGATATATTTGACTCAAAATTTGATCGTAAACCTTTTTCTCCTGGACGTTTGATTCCTCTTGCAGGTATTGGGTTTTCACCGACTCGTACATTTCGAGTTCCTTTTGTACCTCTTCAATCTGCGCATGCGTGGTAACAGATATCATTCCAGTTCGAAGACTGGCTACCATGTACATCAGCAAAAAGATAAACGCGAGCACCATGAACAGATCACTATAGGCTGCCCAATTGGTTCCGCTTTCTGCTTTTTTGTACGAATTGTGTCGTAATCGAAACTCACTTCTGATCCCTGGCTCAGTAAAGGTATGATTTATATTTAATAATCGAGTTCAGTATAGGACCAATATTACCTATGAGATGATTTTATATCCGTGATGAACCCCACAAATAACCATTTGCAAAACTAGCTATTTGGTAGGGAAAATTGTAGTCCAAAATGCAGTATAGTCAATGGGGCTAATTAACTCTAACTATATTTAGTAAATACCTGAGGTATATCGATTTTTACTGCCAAATAAATTCGGAATTTCCGCTTGCACCAGCCTATAAAAACACTGGAAAAGAACAGATTTAGTGTCTAGCGGACTCACAGTTACCGCCTTCGAATTAACCCTGTTCGGCTGCAGCGCTTTTTCGCGTAAGCCATCGAAACAGGTAACCACGGGGTGCATCGATACCGGTTATCAAATAGTCAAGCGTATAGACATTATTCAGGGTCGCGGCTAACATGGTTTCACTGTTTTCGGTGCCGCACAGCAGTATTTCGTCACACTCCAAAATAGGCTCATTATCCGCAGGCAGCATGATCCTGTTATCACCACGCTCGATCGCAAGAGGAATACAGGATAGTTTCCCTTCCAAATTGTAAGGATCTCTGAGCAACTCACCCAACCTGAGCTGTCCCCCTTTTTTTAGATACTCGACTGTCGCTATTGCCTCGTCATCGCACAGGTTGACACGCCAGAGATGCGGCTGCTTTTCACCTATTGCCATATTCAGGCGATCCACCACCTGTTGGGTTATAGTTTCGCCCTGCTCGCCCAGGTAATCGATCAGTATCTGTATCTGTGGAGAAATTAAATGCTTGAGGATACGTCGTGCTGTGGTCAAACTGGATTGTAAAATAAGGTCGGCTCGCGCGGCATTAAAAGCGACCTGGTTGTCGTGGGAATTTTGCCTGACGATAGTAAAGGCGCTTGGTCGCAGCGATCGGACACACATCAGTATACTGAGGTTATCGTGATCGCTATCGGTACCGGCAACAATTCCGGCTGCCTGCTGAATGCCTGCTTGTTCCAGCGTTTGGTGGTCCGCGTGCCCCTTGATTATTCGGGAAGGACCTATGACCTCCTCCACATCCGGGTCTATGATCACAGGATGAATACCGTGTCGCTCGAAATACTTGTGCAACCATTTCCCCATCCGCCCGTAACCACACAGTATCCATTCACCGGTAGGGACGTCCAGTGGTTCGCCAAGGCAAATATTGCTGGTTCGTACCAGACAGGAATTCAGGTTGTGAAGCCTGGGCGCTGTTATCGCCATACTGAGAAGTTGGGCAAAAATTTCAAACGGGTTGATCACTGTTACCTTACCCAGGGTCTCCAGGTGTTGACTATGACGCTCGGAAGTGGAACGGCATAGAATTGGCAGGTCGGGGTTGAGAAATCTCGCCATAATACTGATGCGTAAATTGATTTCTTCGTTGTTAGTCAGCAC
Organism: Pseudomonadota bacterium; assembly: GCA_022545625.1. Taxonomy (GTDB): domain Bacteria; phylum Pseudomonadota; class Gammaproteobacteria. Next base: position 1,336 of record JACZQS010000154.1, on the reverse strand, counting down.
GACGACGGCCTTGCAGTTTGGCAGGCATACACCGGCATCGACCAGATGCTTTGGCACACCAGGGTCGGCACAAAGGGCTGGCATCATTAACCGGTAATCACGTAATGCCAGCGCCTTAATACGCTCTGGGTCAGTATCCAGAACCACCGCGCCTAACCAGTGATCACTGAGGCCACGCGCGAGTAGACTACCGGTATCACCGAAACCGCAAATAATGAAGAAAGGTAGCCTGATACGTTTCACCGAATTGGCGAACTGATGTTCGTTTAAGGCTGATAAAAAATGCGGGTTCTGCACCAGCCGTATGATTGATCCAATCGCATATAGCCAGGATATAACGCCCATATACAGGCAAAATATCGTCCAGAGACGCTGCGCATCGGTAAATGCGTTGGGAATTTCTCCAAATCCGGTAGTGGTTGCAGTATAGGTAAAAAAGTAAAAGGCGTGGAACAGACTCATGTATGCCACATTACCCTCGGCATCCACACCGGGTATCAGTGCCATTCCGGTAATACCAATCGCATACACGACAATCAGAACAATCAATGGCATACGCAGATAGCGCAACACTACCATTGCGACCCGGTCTAGTTCGGATGTAGTAGCCATTATTTTTTATCGGGAAGCCAGTCTACTGAAAATAACACCGGCTAGCGGCGTGAAATCAACGTATCCCCGACCAGGATTATGACCGAAACAATGCTCGCTATCAGTGCTCCGCCGGCCAGGGATACGATGCCTACCATCGACTCGGTGCTCGGGCCTATTGCTGTTTCGCCCTGCGCTACGATCCACACTATCCGCGCCGTAATTAGCAGGACATCGGCCACCAGGCTACTTGCCAGTAGCAATGCACCTACCTGCGAGCGGTCACCCAATTTCAATCCGGTTCCAATCAAATTAACCAGAATGGCAATTGTCAAAATCCAGACATTATGGTGTTGGGGATTTTCGATATCACCCATGACGAAAGCAAAATTGAATGTTAACGCCAGAATAATCACGAATCCGAAAACAACCCGTTCAAAGTTCATAGCTTCGCCTCGATGATCTTACGAACTGATAGAATACGCCTGTATACCAATCACGTCACCCTGTACGGCTCCCCTGTGTCCACCGACTGATTTACGACCAACCGGTTGAGCCACATCAACAGGCGTCTTTCACCCCTGGGATAGTTTTCAATTTAATCCGGCAATCACAGGTAACCAGGAGCGGCATGCCGGTAAGGAATGGATTAATTCAGTCATTCAGTAAATAGGAGAATAAAGTAACAAGTAGCTATTCAAATATTATGCTTAATTTGTTGATTTTCTTACGAAAAACGATCATA
>JACZQS010000153.1 GCA_022545625.1 Pseudomonadota bacterium | reverse complement strand
ATCAACAGAGCGATTGAATAATAAATAGTATGGAATTGCTGACCGGTTTGGTCCTGCCTTTTATGCGCCCAGCGCGTCATAACCACGACTGCGACAACCGCAATGCCTAGCGCCCATAGGACCAGCGAGAAGCCGTCTTCATAAATAGCTGAAGGCATGTAGATACCCCGGCTATTGATAAATACACCATCTAGGAAATTGACGCTATTTTTGGGTGCGGGCAGCGCTCTCAATACCGCGAAGTACCAGAAGAAAATCTGTAGCAGCAGCGGGATATTTCTGAATATCTCGATGTAGACCATGGCCATGCGAGATACCATCCAGTTCTGCGATAGCCGCGAGATGCCAATGATAACGCCGAGAATAGTCGCCGCGATAATGCCGCAAAATGCGACTAGCATCGTATTGAGCAGGCCGACAGCGAAGGCCCGTCCGTAAGAAGAAGCCTCGTTGTAATCGATCAGGTGGGTAATGATTCCGAAACCAGCGGTGGTTCCCATAAAACGGAATCCGGTGGCGATACCCTGCTTCTCCAGATTTGCGGCAGTATTGCCGAAAATATACATGCCGAAGCCTACCACAGCGATCAGCAATACCGCCTGGAAGAATATGCTTCTTACCTTCGGGTCATTCCACGGTTTTGTGGTGACTACTGGTGGCCCTGCTGAATCTTCTTTAATCACTGTTTATTCTCTGTCACGTTAAAGGCCGACCGATGAGCCAATAAAGACCTGGGCAGGCCTGCAGGTTTTTCAGAGCCCTATAACGCAAACGTCCTGCATTAGGCAGGACGTTTGCTTCGACAGGTTAGCGAATAGGTGGTGCGTATTGAATTCCGCCCTTGCTCCACAACTCATTCACACCGCGAGAGATATTCAGCGGGGGTACAGACAGATGTTTCGCAAATGACTCACCGTAGTTACCAACCTGGGCAACGATGTTTGCGCACCATGTTGGGCTAACGCCGAGGTTTTCACCGAAACTACCTTCCTGGCCAAGAAGCCTTTTGGCGGCCGGGTCTCCACCTTTCATCTTGCTCTTTATATTCTTCGAAGTAATACCCATTTCCTCAGCATTGATCATGCAGTACAGGGTCCACTTGGTCAGATTGAACCACTGGTCGTCACCTTGTCTTACCACAGGGCCGAGTGGCTCTTTGGAGATAACTTCTGGTAGTACCTTGTGCGCTGACACGTCTTTCAGTTTGATCCGCTGGGCATACAAACCGGACTGGTCAGTGGTATACACGTCACAGCGCCCTGAGTCATAAGCTGCGACAACCTCGTCTGACTTTTCGTAAGCTACGACCGTGTAGTCCATACCGTTAGAGCGAAAGTAGTCAGCGACGTTGAGCTCTGTAGTAGTACCTGTCTGGGTACAAACCGCTGCACCGCCCAGTTCCAGGGCACTGTTTACACCGAGGTCTTTACGGACCATAAAGCCCTGTCCATCGTAGTAGTTAACGCCGGCAAAGTTCAGGCCGAGCGCGGTATCGCGAGTCGCAGTCCAGGTAGTGTTACGTGACAGGACGTCTATTTCACCGGACTGTAGCGCGGTAAAACGTTCCTTGGACGATAGCGGCGTGTACTTGACGGCTTCGGAGTCGTTAAAGATAGCCGCGGCCATTCCACGACAAATATCGACATCGACACCACTCCAGTTGCCCTGGGCGTCAAAATTTGAGAAACCTGGCAGGCCCTGCGATACACCGCACTGGACAAACCCCTTGCCTACAACATCATCGAGCGTGGCAGCAGACGTATTGGCTGAAACTGCCAATAGTGAAGCCAACATCACTGTTGAAGTAATTTTATTCATCTAAATTTCCTCGGTTATGGATTATTTCGTAAAAGTTTTTTTATAGGGTGGATCTTATTGTCGTTTTACAGCGACTAGTAGGGAACCATAATCACTTCACCGGGCAATTGCAAGCGTAAAGTTCCAATTCGAATTGAATCAAAAGCGCCGACGCAAGGAATCTCAAATGCCATCAGGCACTTTAAGTTGCAGTTGATTATGGGCGACCTGCTTTATTCCGACCCAGGCGTAAGACCCTGGTGTAAGATATAAATGTGCTGCCTGGATAAGACCCGCTAAGGTGTTGATTTTGTGCGGCTATCGTAATTGAGGCTTGTCGATTATCCAGACAAGTCTCTAATCGACCGGGATTCCTGAAAATTTCCGTTCACTCAGTTTTTCACCACCCAGATCATCCATCGAGACTGGCTTTGCCAAAAGGTCCCCCTGGGCATAATCGACACCGAGCAGCTTAAGGCTTTGAATGACCGAGTCACCATCGGCACATTCGGCAATGGTTTTAATTCCGAGTAAATGAGCCATCGAATTGATCGACTCGACCATCCCGTGATCGACCCTGTCGTCAGCAATATCACTGACGATATTGCCATCGATTTTGATGAAATCGAATTTGAGGTTTTTCAAAAAAGAAAAGCTGGACAGCCCGCTACCAAAATTTTTCAATACGAAACCGCAGCCAATGTCCCGAAGCTGGTCGGTTAACTGGCTGATGCCGGGCAGGTTATTGTTTAAGATAGCCTCGTTCACTTCAAAACAGATTTGATGCGGCGAAACTATCGTCTTGTCAAACATCTGCGTAATAAAGTAGCTGAGTGCCTCATCCGCAACCGATTGGGCCGATAAACTCAGGTTAAGTACCAGATTCGGGTTTTGCATGAACAGGTGTGCATAGTCATTGAATACCTTGTCTATCACCCAACGGTCAATTTGTGCGGTTAAACCAAATCGATCTGCTGCCGGGAGGAAGGCACCGGGTAATATATAGTTACCCGACTGATCAATCATCCTCAGCAGCACCTCGGCTCGCATCTGTACCCGACTCTGGTCTGCATCGAGCGATATAATCGGTTGATACAGCAACTGGAATTGATGATTAATAATTGCATCGCGCAGATCGGAAACCTGCAATACCTGGCCGTTTTGCTGCGCCAGGCTAACATCTTTTTGATCGTATATATGCGCGCGTCCACGCCCCAGGTCCTTGGCCGAATAACAAGCCTGATCAGCATGCAACATCAGCTCGGCGGTACTGGTCGAATCAGCGGTAATGGGGACTATGCCGATACTGACTCCTACCTGATAAGCCTTGTTTTCCCATAGAAATCGATACTCGCGAATAATATCGATCAGGACTTCAGCAACCTTGTTGGCTTTGCCGAGTGGACAGTTTTCAAGCAAAACACAAAATTCATCCCCGCCCAGGCGCCCGAGGGTATCACGGCCCCTCAACTGATTTGCCAGCAACGAGCAGATTTGCTTTAAAAGTTCATCGCCGGCCAGATGACCGGCCGCGTCATTGACCATCTTAAACTGGTCAAGATCGAGATACAGCAATGCATGGGTATTTTCGAATGCTTTCGCACTCTGCAGGGCTTTTTCGAGTCTTTGCTCGAATTCTGAGCGATTTACCAGTCCGGTCAATGGGTCGTGAGTAGCCTGGTGAGCCATTTTCTTCTGTAATCGATGTAAGTCTGTCACATCCCTGAAAACCAGCACCGCGCCGATACAGTCACCCCGCGTATTCATCATTGGTCCGGCGGTGCCCTGTATCGAGTAGCGATCACCAGTTCTGGAAATCAGCACATTATCGGATTTTGGCGAAACGACCCTTTTCTCCGATAAACAACGTAGGGCGGGATCGGGTATCACCTTCCCGGTTTTTTCATCTTCCAGGTGAAACACGGCTTCCAGTGACATGCCCATTGCCTGGTGAAAGCGCCAGCCGGTCAGGGTTTCGGCGACTGGATTCATGTAGTCGATACAACCGACATTATTGGTCGTAATCACACCATCACCAATCGAGTGCAAGGTGATTTGAGCGCGCTCCTTCTCGGTTAACGCCTCACTTACAGCAAGCTTCCGTTCCAGTTCTGCCGCAGCCCTTGCAGACAGTAACTTGATAGTATCCACTTCATTTTTACCGAGGCGCAGCACTGATTGATGCAAGCCGGTGATCAGACCCACTGGCTTACCTAAAGAGTTCAGGAGTTTAATGGCGAAAAATCCTGCTACCGGTGAATGCCGATCGAGTAATGACGAGTCGGGATAAAGTTCGCTAGCCGAAGTTTCCAGGTAACACAGGCCGCCGGTATCTTCACAAGGGCTGTTCAGCAATGAAATAGTCTGATTCATGATGTAACTACCGTTACACCAGTAGGCCAGGGTCCGATAAATTTCCTGATGATCGTCTTCACAGCTGGCTAATAACACGGCATCAATGTTGAGAGACTGGGCCAGTTCGCGTACCAGGGAGTAGAAAAAAGCTTCTCCTGTGGCACCGAAAGTTCCCTCGATCAAATTGGGTACCTGTCTATTTTCCGGCTCGGGTAACTTGGCTACAGGCTCTGATTTTGGCTTTTTTGCTTCCCTGATCAACAGCCATAGCGCGGTCAATACCAGGCAAATGCCCGCAACAATAAATATATCGATCATGCTCAATAATCCACCATTCAAATACCATATAATCCGCGTTACCAATAATCAGTAAAGCTGTTGGTTTGACAGGTCCATCTCGATAAGAGCCCCTGATTAGAGAAGAGTATAGGAGAGATTAAACTGATTTGCGGACACCAAAACTAATAATTAAATTTAAATACTTGCAACCCTACCGGGCTTTGCCTAACCTGTTCGCAGACCTGTCCTGCGATGGCTGAGACTGGTTAGATTCGGCTTCTAATGCCTAAAATACTCACACTAATATAATTATGCCCTCCAAAAAGATCAGCACTAAGAAAACCGATATACGAAATTTTTCATCCCAGGTTGTCGATGGCGTTGAACGCGCACCCAGCCGTTCGATGCTGCGCGCGGTCGGCTTTGACGATGCCGACTTCAAGAAGCCGCAAATCGGCATTGCATCCACCTGGAGCATGGTAACCCCCTGCAATATGCATATCGACCAACTCGCCCTTAAAGCAGCCGATGGTGCGAATGCGGCAAAAGCGAAGGCGGTTATATTTAATACGATTACCATTTCGGATGGTATTTCGATGGGCACCGAGGGCATGAAATATTCGCTGGTTTCGAGAGAGATTATTGCCGACTCGATCGAAGCAGTTGCCGGTTGCCAGGGTTTCGACGCCCTGGTTACGATTGGCGGCTGCGACAAAAATATGCCGGCATGCCTGATTGGTATGGCACGTCTGAATCGACCCTCGGTTTTTGTTTACGGCGGCACTATCATGCCCGGGTGCCACAAGGGTGAGAGTACCGACGTTGTCAGCGTATTCGAAGCCGTGGGTGCGCAGGCACAAAACAAGATCAGCAAAAGCGAACTCAAGCAAATAGAGTGTACGGCGATACCCGGTCCGGGGTCCTGCAGTGGCATGTACACCGCGAATACGATGGCATCGGCAATCGAAGCGCTGGGCATGAGCTTGCCCAATAGCTCGGCACAGGCAGCAATTTCTGAGGATAAGTCAAACGACTGTTTCGAAGCCGGCAAGGCAGCGATGCGTTTATTGAAATCGAATATTCGCCCCAGCGATATCATGACCAAAAAGGCATTCGAGAACGCGATTACTCTCGTGATCGCACTCGGCGGTTCAACCAATGCGGTATTGCATCTATTGGCTATGGCATCGGCGATCGGCGTCAAACTCAAGCTCGACGACTTCACCCGGGTCGGCAGACGCGTACCAGTGCTCGCCGATTTAAGACCGAGCGGGAAAGCGATGATGTCTGATTTGATCGAAATCGGTGGAATCCAGCCGCTAATGAAAATGCTGCTCGATGCCGGCCTGCTACACGGTGACTGTATCACTGTCACCGGCAAGACACAGGCGCAAAACCTGGCAAAGGTGAAGCCCTATCCCAAAAATCAGGACATCGTGCATGCGCTCAGCGATCCGATCAAGAAGAACAGTCACCTCGTCATTTTACGCGGTAACCTCGCACCGGAAGGATCGGTGGCAAAAATTTCGGGCAAAGAAGGCCTTCACTTCACCGGCAAGGCCAGAATATTTGCCTCCGAAGAACAGGCTTTGAAAAAGATACTCGACGGCACCGTGAAAAAAGGTGATGTGATCGTGGTGCGCTACGAAGGTCCGGTCGGCGGGCCCGGCATGCGAGAAATGTTATCGCCAACATCGGCCATCATGGGTAAGGGTCTGGGCAAGGATGTGGCGTTTATTACCGATGGCCGTTTCTCCGGTGGATCGCACGGCTTCGTAGTCGGGCATGTTACCCCCGAGGCAGCGCTCG
>JACZQS010000152.1 GCA_022545625.1 Pseudomonadota bacterium | reverse complement strand
CACACCCGAGTCGATCGTGTCATTTTGCAACATGATCGGCATCACCAAGAAGGATAGCACCATTCAAATGGGCGTCCTCGAAAACGCGTTGCGCGACGATTTGAATACCCGTGCCGAGCGACGTATGGCGGTAATGAATCCGCTCAAGGTCGTCATCGAGAATTATCCCGAAAACCAGGAGGAGATGATAACCGCCATCAATCACCCGCAAAATCCCGATTATGGTACCCGCGAAATACCTTTTTCCCGGGAGATTTATATCGAGCACGATGACTTCATGGAAGACGCGCCTAAAAAGTTTTTCCGCCTCAGCCCAGGCCGCGAAGTCCGACTCAGATCTGCCTATTACATTAGCTGCAAGGAGGTGGTCAAAAACGCTGACGGCAGTATCGATAAGCTGATTTGCAGCTATGACCCTGAAAGCCGTGGCGGAAACACCGCCGATGGCCGCAAGGTGAAAGGGACGATACATTGGGTCAGCGCCAAACACGCGGTCCCGGCCAGGGTCAACCTCTACGATCGACTGTTCAACACGGCTAACCCCGGCGCACAAGGCGATTTCGAATCGTCGATCAATCCCGACTCCAGGACGGTAATGGACCAAGCGATGCTGGAACCGGCCATCGATCTTATCGACAACAAAATTGCCTATCAATTCGAACGCCTCGGTTATTTCATCAGCGATCTCGAATCGACCCCTGAGAAACCAGTATTTAACCGCACGATCAGTTTGCGTGATAGCTGGGCCAGGATCGAGCAGTCCAGCAGTGAAAAAGTCCGCGATTCAAAATAGCGAAGCAATTTTAGACTATATTTATCCTGCCCTGCCCGGTCAGCAATGACTGGTACAGGACAGCCCTGGATATTTTAGGACCAACTATATGACAGTAGAATTTGGCCGACTTTACAACAGGCTAATATTGCGAAAACCAGTGATCACACTGGTTGTCACCTCACTGGTAGTGGGATTTTTCCTCTCCAATGTTCCGCGTTTCGAGCTGGATGCGTCAGCTGACTCACTGATTCTGGAAAATGATGCTTCGCTGAAATACTATCGAAGCATTCGTGAAGAATATGGGGCGGGTGATTTTCTGATTGTCACCTATAGCCCGAAATTACCACTGTTCAGTCCCGAGTCGTTGACCGATATTGGTCAACTGAGAGACCAGCTGACGAAAATCGAACAGGTAGACTCGGTAATCAGCCTGCTCGATGTACCCCTGGTGAGCAGCCCGCCGATGACGCTCAACCAGATCGTTGAGGGAATCCGGACACTCGAGAGTGCAGACGTCGATTTAGAGCTGGCACAACAAGAATTGACGACTAGCTCGCTTTACCAGAATTTACTGGTTAGCAGCGACGGCGATACCACCGCATTACAGGTCAACTTGAAACGCGATGAACGGCTGGCTGAATTGACCCTGGAACGTGACCGGCTATACGACCTCGTAACACCTGCAGCCGATTACCAACAGCGCCTGAAACAACTGAGTGCAGAAATTAAAACGCTCAACCTGGCGCTGAACAAACGGCAACACAAGACTATCCAGCAGGTGCGGAAAATTATGGATCAACATCGCGACAGCGCAACGCTTTATCTCGGTGGTGTACCAATGATTGTCACCGACTCTATCGATTTTATCCGCGGGGATTTGAAGGTATTTGGCGCCGGTGTAATCGCTTTTATCATTATCATTCTTAGCCTGTCATTTCGTTCCCCACGCTGGGTAGTGCTACCCCTGATTGCCTGTCTGAGCAGCGCGCTGTCGATGATGGGTTACCTGGGCTGGATGCAGTGGCCGGTTACCGTGGTTTCATCCAACTTTGTTTCACTATTATTAATCATTACTCTTTCGCTGATTATTCACCTGATCGTGCGCTACCGTGAACTGGCTGCGCTCAATACCGGGTATTCACAATTCGAACTGGTCAGTGAAACAGTCCGCAGCAAATTCATACCCTGCGTTTTCACCGCGGTGACGACCATGGTTGCCTTTGGCTCGCTGCTGGTTAGCGGCATACGACCGGTAATCGATTTTGGCTGGATGATGGTGATTGGTATAACAATTTCGTTCGTACTCGCGTTTACCCTGTTTCCATCTGCGCTAATCCTGATGCCCAGACTGGATCAAAAGCCAGGGAAAAACGTTACCGGTAAAATTACCTCATCATTGGCACACTTTATTCAACGCCATAACAAAGCTACTCTAATCCTGTTCGGAATTCTGGCATTCATCGGCCTGTCCGGAATACCCCAGTTATCGGTCGAAAACCGATTTATCGACTATTACAAGGAAAAAACCGAAATTTATCAGGGTATGAGCCTGATCGACGAAAAACTCGGCGGCACCACGCCCATGGATGTGATTATTGATGCGCCGAAAGACTGGTTTTCTGAAGACGCCGGGGGTTTTGGCCTGATGGACCTGTTACTGGGTGGCGATATTACTGCCTCGAGTTACTGGTTCAATAGCGATGGCCTGCAGGATATCGCTGAAATTCACACTTATCTTGAGAGTTTACCCGAAACCGGCAAGGTACTTTCCGTACATACTGCCATGCAAATGTTGCAGGCGCTCAATAATGGCAAGCCCTATAGCGATTTCAAGTTAGCGATTGTATATAAGCGAATTCCAGACGATGTGAAAGATGCCCTGATTACACCCTATCTTTCGGCCGACGGGAATCAGATTCGTTTCAGTATCCGAATTTATGAAACCGACAAATCACTCAAGCGCCAGGCCCTGATAGACAAAATTTACAAGCACCTGACCGGTGAACTCGGTCTTGAAGTCGAGCAGGTGAACATCTCCGGCATGGCTGTACTTTACAATAATTTGCTGCAAAGCCTGTTTCAATCGCAGATATTAACGATTGGTGCAGTGTTTATCGCGATATTACTGATGTTTATACTTTTATTTCGAGCGGTTCGCCTTTCGATTGCAGCGATCATTCCCAATATAATTGCCGCGGGATTAATACTCGGCCTGATGGGCTGGATCGGAATACCGCTCGACATCATGACGATTACCATTGCCGCGATCAGTATCGGCATCGGCGTCGATAATTCAATTCACTACGTGTATCGATTTCGGCAAGAATTTGCGGTCGACCAGGACTACTGGGCGGCGATACAACGTAGCCATGGCAGTATTGGAACCGCACTTTATTATACGACGGTCACCGTGGTGCTGGGATTCTCGATTCTGGCCTTTTCGAATTTTATCCCGACCATCTATTTTGGCCTGCTCTCCGGTCTCGCAATGATGGCGGCCCTGGTAGCAAATTTAATGTTGCTACCGGTACTGATTGCAAAATTCGAACTAGCCTAGGGAACCTCTGATCAATAATTCACAGGCCTGGAAACTGCAGATACCGCACATCTTTAATATTCGGTAAATCACGCAGTTTTTCCAGGTGTTCGCTGGTCGGTGCTTCATCGATTTCAAGCAGGACTATAGCGTTGCCACCATGACTATCCCGCCCGAGGTGCATCTTGGCAATATTGATACCACTAGCAGCGGTAGTGGTGCCAATCGCCCCCACCACGCCTGGCTTATCGGCGTTAGTGATATAAAGCATGTGTTCGCCTAACTCGGATTCCAGCTCTATGCCTTTGACGTCGATCACCCTGGGCCGATTCTTGATCAACGTGCCGCTGATATTGCGTGAGCGCGATTCGGTTTCTACCGCGACACTGATGCGGCAGGGGTACTCGTCCTTGCCCTCATTATGCGCTTCTATAATGTCGATATTTCGTTCACGTGCTAATTCCCGCGCATTCACCGAGTTGACGAAGCTGCTGTGATGTTCGAGCAGCGACTGGATCACCTGGTTGGTTAGCGGCTCAATATTCAACCCATTTGCCTCGCCGCCATAGGTGACGGTCAATGATCGAATTGGGTCCAGGGTGAGTTGACCGACAAACGATCCGAGTCGTTGTGCGAGTTGCAAATAGGGTTTTAGTATCTTTGCTTCCTCGGCACTCAAGTTGGGCGCATTAAGCGCATTGTTAATCGCACCACTGAGCAAATAGTCGCTCATCTGATCGGCAATTTGTACGGCAACCTTCTCCTGCGCCTCGACCGTAGAGGCCCCCAGGTGCGGCGTACAAATCACATTGTCCAGCTCGAACAAGGGGTTATCCCTGGCGGGTTCTACTTCGAACACATCCAGCGCCGCGCCTTTCAGGTGCCCGCTGGTAAGCGCAGCGTGTAAAGCCAGCTCATCGACCAGGCCGCCTCGCGCACAGTTGATCAACAGGCTACCCGGTTTCATTTTGTTTAACGCGCTGGCGCTGATGATATTGGCGGTCTCCGGTGTTTTTGGCACATGCAGCGATATGATGTCAGAGCTTGCCAACAGGCTGTCGAGGTCGACCTTCTGGATGCCCATCGTGTCAGCGCGTTCTTCGGTCAGAAACGGATCATAGGCCTGTACCCGCAGTCCATAGCCAATCGATTTTTTCGCCATGATCGAGCCGATGTTGCCGGCACCGATGATGCCCAGCAGTTTGCCGGTCAGTTCCATTCCCATAAACTTCGATTTCTCCCACTTGCTAGCCTGGGTCGAGTCATTCGCCTGTGGAATATGCCGCGCCAGGGCAAGCATCATTGCCATTGCATGTTCAGCAGTGGTGATCGCGTTGCCAAACGGTGTATTCATCACTACCACACCGTTTTTGGTGCAAGCCGGGATATCGACATTATCGACACCGATTCCGGCACGACCGACAACCTTGAGTTTTTTCGCACGCTCTAGCAGTTCGGCAGTCACGTTGGTAGTCGAACGGATTGCCAGGCCATCGAAGTCACCAATCGTGTCCATTAATTCATCGGCAGAGAGCTTTCCCGATTGCAGGGCTTCGACACCACGATCATCGAATACGCTCAGCGCCTGGCTCGACATCGAGTCAGCGATTAATACGCGTGGTTTGGACATTTTATTTCCGCTCCTGATTCTGATATTGATAATTGGCGAATGCCCAGTCGAGCCAGGGCGTCAGTGCCGCCAGGTCACTGGTTTCTATGGTTGCCCCACCCCAGATGCGAAAGCCCGGGGGTGCGCTGCGATAGTTGCCGATGTCGAGCGCGCAGTTTTCCTGCTCCAGCCAGCCAAGCATGGTATTGATTGCTACTTGCTGCTCGTCCCTTGCCAGCGCTGAAAACCCGGAATCTACAATTTGCAGGCACATAGAGGTTGGTGACCGGGTAGCAGGCTCGGAGGCCAGCCAGCCTATCCACGATGACTGCCTCACCCATTCATCGATACAGTCGAAATTATCCCGTGTTCGCCGCCAGAGTGCAGGCAGGCCTCCGATACTTTCAGCCCAGTCGAGCGAGACATGCAGATCTTCAAGCGCCAGCATGCTCGGGGTATTAATTGTCGCTCCGCTGAAAATGCCCTGGTTCAATTTTCCGTTTTTGGTTAGTTTAAACAACTTTGGTAGCGGTCGTGGAGGCGCATAAGTTTCGAGCCGCTCGACAGCACGGGGACTCAGGGCCAGCATCCCATGCGCAGCTTCGCTACCGAGTACCTTTTGCCACGACCAGGTAACCACATCGAGCTTGCCAAAATCTATCGGCATTGCAAAGGCAGCAGAGGTTGCATCGCAGATTGCCAGGCCGGTCCGATCACTACCCAGCCAATCCAGGTTCGGCAAACGTACCCCGCTGGTAGTACCGTTGTAGACAAATACGATGTCGTGGTCGGGTTGTATTTGCGAAAGATCGGGTAAATCGCCGTAATCGGCCCGATGGACGGTGAGACCGGGCAAATCCAGTGCGTCAAGGTCTTTGGCCCAGTCACTAGAGAAGCTATCCCAGACCAGCGCATCAACCGGACGTTCACCGAGCATCGACCACAGCGCGATTTCCAAAGCGCCGGTATCCGAGCCCGGCACAATTCCAAGCTTCCAGTCGGCAGGTAGATCGAGCAAGGCATGCGAGCGCTCAATGGCACTGGACAAACGTGTTTTGGGGGTTTTGGCGCGATGGCTGCGCCCTAGGAAACTGGTATTCAGGCGGGTGATATCCCAGCCCGGAAATTTTTTGCACGGCCCCGACGAAAAACGCGGGTCCTGCGGACGTACGCGCGGCTGCACGGGAAAGCCGCTGGCTTTCGCGTTCACTGTTTAACCTCTAGTTAAAGGTGGTTTGCTCCACCAGGCCCGCGCAGGCTAACACACAATGCCTGCCACAGCTACCTCTCAGAGGCTTTCGGGTTAATAAGGTGCCTGGCTGGAGCCGCC
>JACZQS010000151.1 GCA_022545625.1 Pseudomonadota bacterium | reverse complement strand
CCTGCCAGCTAAAGCAAGTGCTATTACCATTACAGTTAATCGCCGAGTGGTATTGCTGCTCCCAGGTGGAATTTATTTGCTCATCGAATGCGCCGCGAAAGGGTACCTGGTCGATCTTCATCACTGCGGACGAATGACCGGATGGTGCTGCGAGTTTCCCGGGGTTAAAGCGATTCGCGGGGTCGAATGCAGATTTGATCTGATACAGCACAGGCATTAAATGCTCGCCAAAAAACAGCGGCGAGTATTCACCCCGATAACCCCGCCCATGTTCACCCCATAACAAACCACCATACTGTTTGACCAGGGTTGCCACCCGGTCGCTGATGCTGCGTATCATCTCGCGATTGGATTGCTGGGTCATGTCAAGCATCGGGCGAACATGAAGGCAACCGACATCGGCATGCCCATACATCGCGTAGTCCACTTGATGTTCATCCAGAATCGTGCGGAATTCTTCGACATAGTCGGCAAGCATTTCCGGTGGCACGGTGGTATCTTCTACAAAGGCCAGTCCCTGCGTATTGCCTTCGAGTGCCGCGAGCAGGCCCACGGCTCGACCACGCAAATTCCACAGCGATGCTATTTCGTTGGCGCCGGTTTCCACCAGACTGGTAACTACCCCATATTCCTCACCGGTTCGATTGATATGCGATTCAAATTTGTCGCACTGCTGCCGGATAGATTTCTCGTCATCGCCAACTACCTCGATGAAATTCATCGCTTTAAGCGAGTGGTCTAGTGATTGCCCTTTAAATACTGTCTTGATGTCCTGCCATACAATATCACGCTGTGCCTGAGCGATGATCTTGTCATCGAGTATTTCTATCGCCGCTGGATCAGAGGCACAGAGTTCGGCCACATGTCGCAATGCCTTCAGGTAATCGTCGTAGAGTACGACAACCAATGCCTTAAATTTTGGCAACGGAATCAAATTCAACGTAATCGATTTGGTAAAGGCCAGGGTGCCCTCAGAGCCCGCGAGTAGATAACTCATTCGAAACTGGTCGTCGTCACCCAGTACCTGCTTCAGGTTATAACCCGTGAGTCCCCTGTTAAGATCGGGGAAGACACGATCAATTTCGTCACGATGCTGCATCACCGCTTCGTATACCTGGTGTTGGAGTCGATCGCCCAACGATCGGTTTTTGAGCTCCGCCAATTTATCTACCGGCGTTGATTTAACCCGATAGTCCGAACCATCGGACAACACCAGGTCAAGCGATTCGATATAAGCCGAGGTTTTGCCATAGATACGGGAGCCTTTTCCCGAAGCATCGGTCGCTACCATGCCACCAATGGTGGCGCGCGAGGCAGTCGACACGTTGGCCGGGAAAAATAATCCGCTGGGTTTTAGAAAGTCGTTTAACTGGTCGAGTACGACACCCGGCTCGACACAAACCTGGCGTTTTTCTTCATCGAAGCTGGTAATTTTAGTCAGATACCGGGAAGTGTCGACAATGACGCTACGATTTAACGACTGGCCATTGGTGCCGGTGCCTGCGCCCCGCGCTGTAATCGAAATATCATTATTCGCCAGATCTGCGACAGTCTCGACAATACGGTTAATGTCCTGCCCCCGGGCCGGATAGAGTATCGCTTCGGGCAATACCTGGTAAATACTATTGTCCGTAGCCGCGACGATACGCGCGCCATAGCTGGTTTCGATATCACCGGTATAGCCTGACTGTTTCAGACTGTTGAAGAATTCGTCGAGATGATTTTGATCTTTAGACATGAGCCGCCAATTTTATCCCCTGATACTCTCCTGTCAAAGATTTGGGTTGCCAGGTTGAATGGCATTATAATTAGCGCTGTAATGACACGCTGTTAATGGAATACAAAACTTGAATCCAGGCAACCACAATGAATGCGTCATTCTACTGCACGGACTGGCGCGCACCAATCGATCGATGCTGAAGATAGAAAAAGCTCTAAAAGCGGTCGGCTACGATGTATACAACTGCAAATACCCGTCTCGGAAAAAAGCCATTGAGCTACTGTCGGAAACTGTAATCGATGCAGCTGTCCAGCATTGCCGCGAAAAACATCAGCCCGAACGTATTCATTTTGTCACGCATTCGATGGGCGGTATTCTGATTCGTTTTTACCTGGCACAGCACGATATCGATCATCTCGGGCGTGTTGTCATGCTCGCCCCACCCAATGCCGGTAGCGAGCTGGTCGATCGCCTGTCGAAGTTCCAGTTGTTTACCCTGATCAGTGGCCCCGCAGCCCGGCAACTGGGAACCGACGCTTCGAGCCTGCCTAATTCGCTCGGGCCGGTAGACTACGAAGTGGGTATAATCGCCGGCAATCGAAGCCTGAACCTGCTGTATTCGGCGCTAATCCCCGGTGAAAACGACGGCAAGGTATCGACCCAAAATACCAGGCTCGAAGGAATGACCGACTTTATTGTGTTGCCCTACGATCACAGCTTCATGATGAATCGCCCACAGGTCATCGAGCAAACCCTGAATTTTTTAGAACAGGGGCGCTTCGATCACGGCGATCCGTTAGCATAACTGGATATACCCTTTAGAGGACTTCATATACCAAAACTATATCCTGTAATCCACAATGACCAGTTTGGCGGAATGACGCCGATCGGTACATTCATCAGGGTTGCCTGGTATCAAATCTGCCTGGTCGACCGCGTTCAAACCAACCATGGAAGTATCGAAATTTATCAAAAAACTTCAAAATAAACATGGTGTTAGTTAATTGACGCGCTATAATCCGGCGCCTTGTGAATGCCAATATGTAGATTATGACTTCCAGTAGCCGATCCGACCTTCGAAATATAGCGATTATCGCCCATGTTGATCATGGTAAAACCACTCTGGTTGACCAGTTGCTAAGACAATCTGGAATGCTGGATTCGCGCGCCGATGCTATTGAACGGGTAATGGATTCGAATGATCTGGAAAAAGAACGCGGTATTACCATTCTATCCAAGAACACTGCGATCAACTGGCACGACGCCAGGCAAAACCGGGACTACCGGATCAACATCGTCGATACCCCGGGACATGCGGATTTTGGCGGCGAGGTTGAACGAATTCTGTCGATGGTCGATTCGGTATTACTATTGGTTGATGCGGTTGAAGGGCCGATGCCGCAGACTCGCTTTGTTACCCAAAAAGCCTTTGCCATGGGTTTTACCCCGATAGTCGTCGTCAACAAGATTGACCGGCATGGAGCGCGACCGCATTGGGTCGTAGACCGGATGTTTGACCTGTTCGATGCGCTGGGCGCCAACGATCAGCAGCTCGATTTTCCGGTAATATATGCTTCAGCTTTAAATGGTTATGCTGCAGAACAAGACGATGTGCGCGAGGGCGATATGACCCCACTTTTTGAAGCGGTGATTAAACATGTCGCACCTCCACAGGTTGAGATCGACGGGCCATTTCAAATGCAGATTTCCAGCCTCGACTACGACAGTTACAAGGGTGTGTTAGGAATTGGGCGAATTGCACGGGGTACCTTGAATCGAAATACGCCGGTGAAAATTATCGGTGTCGACGGCAAAACACGCGATGGGCGCATGATGCAAATTTTCGGCTTCAATGGCCTCGAAAGGGTGGAGACCGAAACTGCAAGGGCTGGCGACATAATCGTATTTTCGGGTATCGAAAAACTTTATATTTCAGATACCCTTTGTGATCGAAATCATATCGAAGCTCTGCCCGCCCTCAGCATCGACGAACCCACTGTCAATATGACCTTTAGTGTCAATAGTTCACCGTTCTCAGGCAAAGACGGCAAGTTTCTCACTTCGCGTCAGATTGACGAACGCCTGCAGCGGGAATGCCTGCATAACGTTGCCCTGAGGGTTGAGCAACTGGCGGACACAGACAAGTTCAGAGTCTCGGGTCGTGGTGAATTGCACCTGGGTATTCTGATTGAAACCATGCGTCGCGAAGGGTTCGAGCTTTCCGTGTCGCGTGCCGAGGTTATCCTTAGAGAAATCGACGGCCAACTATGCGAACCCTACGAAGAACTGATAATCGATGTCGAAGAAATATACCAGGGAGCGGTCATGGAAGCCCTGGGCAGTCGTAAAGCCGACCTGAAAAATATGATGCCTGATGCCAGGGGCCGGGTGCGTCTCGATTATCTTATTCCATCGCGTGGACTGATCGGTTTTCAGGCAGAATTCATGACTCTCAGTTCAGGTACAGGTCTGATCTATCACGTATTCGATCATTACGGCCCGAAAATAGAAGGCAATATCGGCCAGCGTAAAAATGGGGTGTTGATATCTAACGCTACCGGCAAAGCGCTGGCCTATGCACTGTTTAATTTGCAGGATCGCGGTAAATTGATGATCGGCCATGCCGAAGCAGTATACGAGGGCATGGTGGTAGGGATACACAGCCGGGCGAATGATCTGGTGGTTAACCCGTTAAAGGCCAAACAACTCACCAATATCCGCGCCGCCGGTACCGACGAAAATTTAATCTTAACCAGGCCGGTGCGATTGACCCTGGAGCAGGCGCTGGAATTTATCGACGACGACGAACTGGTCGAGGTGACACCAAAACACATCCGAATCCGCAAAAAGTATCTGCTCGAACACGAACGCAAACGCGCCAGCCGAAGTAACGCGGCCTGACGGGTTAAATCGCAAAGCCCTGATTTAATCAGGCACTCCCTTGCCCTTTGGAACAATTATACAGGCATTCCATGAGGTGCCTGACCCCGCTTGACAAGCAAAGTACAAACGCCATTATATTGATCATTCAATAAATTCAGCGGATAGGGCTAAGCACCTTACTAATAATGGCGTATTTTCTTAAGCTAAAAGCCTGGGAACTGTTTTTGATGGTCGTGTTGCCACTGATACTGACTTATATGCTGCGATTCGAGTATACCGCGACCTTGATCGGCAGCCTCGTATTTTTTGTGGTAATTGTTGTTTTTTCCTGGTTATTTTCGATCGGTAGGTGGGCGAACCAGCATTTACCACAGGATCGACAAAAGAACCTGTTTCCACTTGCGCTGGGTTTTGCCATACCGTTAATTTATATACTGTTATTGATTCTAGTTTACTTCCCAACCCTGAGCCCGGAATCGAGGCCGCAACCACCCGGCTGGATGCTGCCGATGCATATTCTGTCGATGATTGGCATATTTTACAGTATCTGGTTTAGCGCCCGACAATATTTAGCGCTACAAAGAGAACGCGAAGTCGATACCACAAGATTCAGTAACATCTTTTTCCTGATGTGGGTATTTCCACTTGGTATCTGGATTATTCAACCAGGTGTCAATCAATTGTTCGATAAGCTCGACAATAGCAATATCTTATCGCGAGATGGCGGTTAACTACTTCGCTTACGGCTCGAATATGGCAAGCCACAGACTGCTTGCCCATCTGCAAGCCCGAGAGGTCCATTTCACGGGCCAGCTCGTCATCTCCGGCAGATCCCAGGTATTCATCTGTCGAGGCGTAGACCGCCTTCGCGTACGCTCGCAGCGCTCCGAGATCGATCTTGACAGAGCGTGACCACGTCTCCCAAGGCTGGTCCGGCGCCGGCGGATTTTCGCCCAGGCCCGTCTTGCCCGCGAACGTTGTGGCGAACAGCGGCGCTGCCCCTTTCACCATTCCGTTGAGCATGGCGTCTTCCGACATGACTGCGTGCGCATAGGTCGCGCCCAACGGGATCGCCTTGCCCGGAGGCGACCACTGCGCCTGCTCTTCAGTCACATCTTGCATCGTGCCTTCCAGTATGCCGTGGGCCGACTTGAACTGCTCACGAAGGAGCGTCTTCACGTCGCGGACGTCGTGTTCGCTCGCGGTATCCGACCCATCTGAAATCAGAACAATCGCCGCTCGTTGGTGAGAGCGTGTCTCCAACATCGGCAGTGACGCGAGCATGGCATCGTAGATCGCCGTCGCTCCGAACGGCCGGATATCGTCGAGCCGGTGGACGAGGACGTCGACCTCGACGATGTCGCGATCGAGGAGGTGGACGAGCTGGACGTGCTGGAAGAGGTCGACGATATCGATGACATCGAGATCGTCGAGGAGGTCGAGGGCGCACCGGACCTTTGCCTCGCGTCACACTTCGAGTACGGCACGCGCGCCGGCTATTGGCGGATCGCCGACCTGCTCGACCGATTTGGCGTCAAGGCCACCTTCAGCGCCTCCGGGCGCGCGCTCGAGAAATCGCCCTGGCTCGCCCGCGACGCCATCGCCAGGGGCCACGAGGTCTCTTGTCACGGCTATCGTTGGACGCGTCACGCCCAGAT
>JACZQS010000150.1 GCA_022545625.1 Pseudomonadota bacterium | reverse complement strand
CTGGTACTATCGCCATGTTCAAGCCTGCAAAGTCGAAACTGGAGTGTAGATCGGTATACGGCCGTGGCGAACTATGCGGTCAAGCAGCATGGTATGACGGTTGTCCTGTCTGGAGGGCGGTCTGACCTGGAGAAATCCATTGGCGAGGCCATTGAGTCCTCGATGGAAAAACAGCTGATCAACCTGATTGGGAAGCTCAGCTTGCCACAATTGATTGCCCTGCTAAAACGCGCCGATGTCGTTTTAACCCCTGATTCCGGGCCCGCCCATTTGGCAAATGCGGTTGGGACACCTGTCATTGGTTTACATGCCAGTACCTGGCCTCGACGTAGCGGCCCTTATAATTCACAGGATCTCTGCGTCGATAAATTCGCCGAAGCGGCACGGCGATTTCGAGGTAAAAGTCCACAGGAGTTACGCTGGGGTACCCGGATAAGAGACGAAGGGGTGATGAACCTGATCGAAATCGATGAAGTAACCAATCGGCTAGATCTTGCTATCAAACGTCTTGTTGCCGGTGAACTGGATACCCGGCAAGATTTAATTTGAACTAGCAGCCTGCCGCAAAATGTTTATCGGCGCCAGTTCGGGGAGGCGACAGTTTTCTAATCGAACGATACTGGTGAGGACAAATGCATACTGACCAGAAAGGCTTGCGTGGCTAACCATGTCGGTAAATACCATCCATGCCGAGAATGGAGGAAATCGAAATTCCTCATAGCCTTGCTGGTCCTGTTGAAAGGACGGTGTGTCCTTCATGTAATTGTGAAACTTTCGCATGACGCGGTCATAAGGTGAAGAATCCAGAACTTTTACCGCGGGCAGGCCTGCTTTCACCAGGAAGTTTATCAGGCCGGTTCGAATATGATCCAAAGGCCCCTTGGACAGATACCCGCGCCCTGCGTTTGAACTGCCCAAATTAGCCTGCTTGCCATAGATTGCGTAAAGATCTGAAAAGCTACCTTTGGTCGCCCAGACCCGGTCCGCCAGCGGATTAACGTTGATGAAAAATCGAAGAATTCGGTCTCCGTTGGTCGCACCATAGGCACCGGCGTCGATATGTACCAGTTCATTACTCGAGTGAGGCTTCAGGTTTCTTCCTTTTTCTTCTATTGGTCGAAAACTACAGGTTCCAATGGTCCAGTTGTCGGTCAATCGAGGTGCTGTTTTTTGGATAAAACTGGTAATGTTATCGCTGACTGTCACTAAAATTCTATTTACCCGTTCTACCAGTTCGACATCATCGCTATCCAGCCCAGGAATTCGGCCGACTTCAGGGTGGTAACTGATATTCTTCAGCTTGAGTAGTTTTGGTAGTTCCTGGCGAAGAAAAGAAAGGTCTTCTTCCGAAGGCAGTTGCACCGGAGATTCTGGAAAAAAGGCAACCGACCCCCTTTCTAGCGAGTCAGACAATTCGTCAGGTTTCAACAGCTTCAGTCGGGCGTTATCGTAGGTGTCCAGCATCGGTATTTGTCTCCCCGGTAGGATACGAAACTATAATGTAAGTCACTTAACGTTTATACCAATTATTCACGGCCTGACCCTATCAATTTTCTCGGGGGAATTTTTTAGGTATTCTGGAATTAAGGTCACCTGGCTGAAATTTTCCAGTCGATTCGACTCCAAAGCCAGGGCAGCCATTCGAGCGGTACTGGACCAGGGCGAGTTCGATATTGTCCATGTATTCACCAACAGATCCCTGCAGAATACCTTACCTTTGTTAAAAAACACTCCTGTAATATTAATAGCCTACCGTGGAAATGTAGGGAATTTATCCGTGTTTGACCCAATTTCGTGGCTGACATATTTTAACCCGCGGGTAGATAAAATTGTCTGTGTCGCCAATGCCGTGCGCGACTATTTCAACGGAATTGGTTTTTTATGGTGGCATTTTCCACCGGATAAGGCCATTACCATCTACAAGGGACATGACCTTTCCTGGTACCAGGCACCAGCGGTGCCGCGGTCTACCTGGGGGGTACCTGAAAAGGCTTTTCTGGTTGGTTGCATCGCCAATGAAAGGCCTCGCAAGGGGTTATCATTTCTGGTTGACGCACTACCGAAGATTGCCGAGACAGGCCTCGAGATCCACCTGCTTTTGATTGGAACTATCGATGGGAAAAAAACCCTGGCGAAAATTGCGCAGAGTGGATTGAAGGAAAGCATTCATCTAACCGGCTATCGAAATGATGCGGCCCAGGTACTGGCCGCCTGCGATGCCTGTATCCTGCCGGCGACCAAGCGGGAGGGATTACCGAAAGCGATTATTGAAGGCATGGTGTATCAAGTCACCCCGATCGTCACAAAAACCGGTGGTAGCCCCGAGTTAGTTGAACACGGGGTCTCAGGCCTGATAATCGAGACTGGTTCCGCTGCGGCGATCAGTGAGGCCATATTGCAGCTGGCTCGAAATCCGCAACAAAACGCAAAAATGGGCGTTGCCGCGCAAGCTCGAATTCAGCGCGACTTCAATACCGTGACTACAGTCGAGCAGACACTGGATCTCTACCGTGAGCTGCTGGATCAGGGGTAGTGCAACCCCATTTCGACACAGTTTTAATTAGCCTGTTGACAAAAACATTGAACGGAGTAGCGCGCGGGCAACACCTTCGTTATTCAGCAGCCCTGGTAATTTTTTACTACACATTTCTGGGTTAGTTTCTGTGCTTTTTCTAATTGGGCGGAAGTCATCATTTGTTCAATTTCGCCTTGTTCCCCTAATACTTCCAATATTCCTCCCGATTCTGAAATTGTCCACCACATATGGGCGCGGGTATAGTCCTGGGGAACACCGAGTCCTTCCTCGTACAGTTTACTCAAAACGGCCTGTGCTTCGGTACCCCCCTGTTCGGCTGCTTTCCTAAACCATTTAAAAGCAACCTTGTAGTCCTGCGCAACATCCCATCCATAGTTGTAGATTTGACCCAGGTAAGTCTGGGTGCCGACATGCCCATGTTCGGCTGCAAGGCTGTACCATTTGATAGCAGCCTGGCGATCTGGAATTACGCCGTCTCCGCCAAAGTACATATCACCCAGAATAGCCTGTGCTTCGACATGCCCCTGATCAGCCGCTTTCCTGAACCACCTAAACGCAGCCTTGTAGTCCTGTGGAACCCCTCGTCCGTAGTAGTACATCAAACCCAGGATGTGTTGTACCCTGGCATATCCAAGTTCGCCAGCCCGCTTGAACCACTTCAGCGCAACCCTATGGTCCTGGGTGACACCTAGCCCTTGCAGGTACATCACACCCAGATTGAACTGCGCATCGACATCCCCCTGCTCGGCGAGCGGTCTCCACTCCTTCAACGAGGTTGCATAGTCTCCACTTTGGTAAGCATCCATACCCTGCGCATAATCCGCAGACGCCGGAGTACCAAACAGTAAAATGACAAGGACGGGAAATACGAGGTATCTATTCATCCGGCCATGATGCCAGTGGGCCGGAATAAAGTAAAACCCCCGATGGAGCAGCTACTCCCCGGGCGACCTGGATAGGCAATACATGGAACGGTGGGTTGAAATACAATGTTTTAAATCAAATACATATCCTTTTGATTTAAAACAAAAAAATGGTGGGCCGTGAGCGATTCGAACGCTCGACCACCTGATTAAAAGTCAGATGCTCTACCAACTGAGCTAACGGCCCTCTGAAAAGAACGGGGAATGATACCGATCCGCAGATCGAATTCAAGCGAATTTGACCGCCAGGCCATCGGCGCTAATTGATATTCGCTGCTCTAATGAGAAGTACAAAAAAGCGCCGATTGGACGGTGCAGATAAACTCAAAGACCCTCTTTTCGCATTCGATCCAGGCGCTTGCCGGCGAGTCGAAAAGCGGTAGACTTTGGAAAACGCTTGCGCAATTCCTGAAGGACTGCTTTTGCCTCGTTGTGCTGTTTCAATTCGTAGTAGGTATATCCCAGCTTTAGCATCGCATCGGGTACTTTGGCACTTTTTGGATAGCGCTCTATTACCTGTTTAAATTCAATGATCCCCTGTTCGAAATTGCGCGTTACATAGTTCGCTTCACCCAACCAGTATTGTGCATTACCGGCATAGATACTGTTTGGATATTGATTCAGAAAACTCTTGAAACTGGACTTGGCTTTTTTATATCGCCCCTCCTTCAAGGTATCGAAGGACGCCTGGTAGGCTGCTTTTTCTTCGCTGGAAGTCCCGCTCGGTTGCACGGTTTGAGTGGTACTGGTGACAGGTGCAATCACAGCAGTGCCCGTACTGTCGGTACCCGGTGTCAGGTCTGTCGATGTATCCTGGGTCGGAATTTGAGGTGGCGGCACCATCGATGACTGGTTCAGCGCCCGGTTTTCCAGATCACGCAACCGTCGATCGGTATCAAGATACAACTCGCGTTGGCGTTTTTTAATATCAGACAGGTCATTACCCTGAATTTCCAGTTCACCACGCAATTGATTGATTTCATCGCCCAGTTCGTCCACGCGCTGGAAAAGGTCCAGCATTGCCCGATTTTCCATCTGGTTGCCTAACCTGATGATTTCCTGTCGAATTTTGTCTAAGGCGCGGCTGGTTTCTTCGACCCGAAGGGTGAGCTGATCCGGCGTTAGGGCCTGCGCTAGCGAGGCCGTGGTCGCCATTAAACCAACGCTGAAAACGCTTATTAACAGCGTGAGTTTGCCGATGCGCATTTTTCTCATAACTATCTCACCTTATAGATCAGTTCGACGCGCCGGTTTGCAGCCCAGGCTTCCTCGGTTTGCCCGAGTACAGCCGGCTGTTCTTCACCGTAACTGACAGTATCGATCTGGTCAGTCGACGCGCCCTGGAGTAACAGCACACGCCTGACTGATTGTGCTCGCCGGTCTCCCAACGCAATATTATACTCGCGGCTACCGCGCTCATCGGCGTGACCTTCGAGTCGCACTTCGACATTGCCGTTTTCCGCTATAAAAGCACCATGAGCTTCCAGAATAGACAGTGTTTCGTCACTTAATTTCGCACTATTGTACTCAAAATAGATTGTTCGGCTTGCCAATATAGAATCACTTTGCGCGAGCATTTGCTGGGCGGTCATATCTTCATCGGTAAACGCAGATGCGGAGGCGCCGACATCATCCTCGGTAATCGAAATGACGCCATCACTTTCAACCAGGACGCCATCGGTGCCCGATTGTAAGCTTTCATCCTCGACACTTACCTCCTGGGTCGTCGCGCAAGCGTTAACGAAAATTGCCACAAGGACTAAAAGGCAAAGTTTATTGATCAAGGAATTCTGTTTCATAATTATCCCGCTCCAATTGAATTCGATTAATTTTTAAGTTTATAAGGTCCCCACACCGGTTCGCGTAAATCGCCGGTCTGGTCAGAAAGTTTGTGTTTTGAACGCCCATCAACTGAAACCGCAAAAAGCACTCCATTATCGCCTCGCATCGATGCGTACAATACCATTTTGCCATTGGGTGAAAACGAGGGCGACTCGTCCAACGCGCCATCTGTTAATACAGTCAGGTTCCCGGTTTCAAGTTCTAATTGTGCAATTTTAAAGCGCCCTCGCTCGCCATGCACCATTGTAATGTACTTGCCATCTGGAGAAATACTGGCTGCCGCATTATAACTTCCTTCAAAGGTAATACGTTTAGGTTTGCCGCCGGTGGCCGTCACTTGGTAAAGTTGAGGCGTACCGCTGCGATCGGAGGTAAAAATAATCGACCTGCCTTTATTGCTCCAGACCGGTTCAGTATCTATGGCACGGTTCCGGGTCAGACGAGTCAGTCGTTTGGTAGTGGTGTTTAAGGTGTATATATCGGGGTTGCCATCTTTTGACAACACCAGTGCCAGCATTTTGCCGTTGGGTGACCAGCTCGGCGCGCCATTAATTCCCTCGAAACCTGAAATCTTGCTGCGCTTGGCGCTCGCCAGGTGTTGAACAAAAACTTCTGGCCTATTGTTTTCAAAGGAAACATAAGCCAGCGACTGGCCGGTGGGAGACCAGCTCGGCGACATTAGCGGTTGGTCCGACTCGAGGATCGTCTGGGCATTGAATCCGTCGGTATCGGCCACCTGTAAGATATATTTCCGCGCCTTGTCCTTTTGCGACCGCACATAGGCTATGCGTGTATTAAACGCGCCCCGTGTACCGGTGATTTTCTCGTAGATGAGATCGCTGATTTCGTGCGCCGACGAACGAAGGTTTCGTTTCTTGACCGGTAGACTATAGCCAACCAGTTGTTTTTGTTTGAGCACATCGAGCAGTTGAAACTGAATATCGTATAACCCCGGGGATTTCTGAAATATT
>JACZQS010000149.1 GCA_022545625.1 Pseudomonadota bacterium | reverse complement strand
CTCGTACGCGCAACCAGTAGAAGCTTGATAGGGCTATTGCGTGAATATCCTTTTCCTATCATCCAATCGAGGTCAAATATGTAGTCTGAATTTGAGCAAACCACTGAATTTACTATTACTGGTGGTGACGATAGGGGGGCTTGGCGCTGGCGCTTTTTATTCTGGATATACGCTTAACCCACCTAATGAAAATCAGGCGCTAATCGACCAGTGGCAGGAAGAAATTCGCCTGCAGCAGGTACGCCTTAAAATTATCGGACAAGAGGCAGACGCAGATATCGACGCGTTGTCGTCACGTCTGGGTCTGTTGCAGGCACATGTGATGCGTCTTGATGCCCTGGGTCAGAAATTGATTCAGATGGCGAACATTGACAAGGGTGAATTTAATTTTAATAGTACACCTGCCGTGGGTGGTCCCGAGACAGGTTCACAAAGGGCATTACAGTCACCCGAACTTGCCCGAGCGATTGAGCAATTAAGCCTCGATCTTGCCAATCGTGAAGATCAACTCGAAGTGCTTGAAGATATAGTAATGCTCGAGAATTTGCAAAAAGAGGTTCAACCCAGTGGACGCCCACTGCTTAAAGGTTGGCTGTCTTCGTATTTTGGGATGCGCACGCACCCGATTAGTGGTCGCAAGGAACTGCATAAGGGTATCGATTTTGCGGGCAAAATGGGCGGCGAAGTGATAGCGGTAGCCAAGGGTGTTGTCACCTATGCTGGCAGGCGCTATGGTTTTGGCAATGTGATAGATATTGCGCATGGCAATGGCTACGTCACGCGTTACGCGCACCACTCGCGCATTCTGGTTTCAGTGGGCGACACGGTCGAAAAAGGATTTAAGATTGCTGAAATTGGATCTACCGGCCGATCGACCGGTCCTCATGTACATTTTGAAGTACTAAAAAACGGTCGGCAAATCGACCCGGTGAAATTTATACGCGCGTCGAATTGATAGTCAGCCCTGATTTTTCCAGTGTCATACTTGCTATTTCAAAAATAGCCTCCACTTAAATAAAATTTCTGGCCATTATTTGCTACGCCCGATGCTGTCAAAAATAACTAAAAAACTTTTCGGTAGCCGCAATGACCGAATCATCAAAAATCTAACCCAGCGTATCGTTAGTATTAATGCGCTCGAAGCTGGTATGCAAGCCCTGGATGACGATCAACTCAAACATAAAACGAGCGAATTAAAACAGCGGTTTGTGGCAGGAGAAACGCTCGAACAACTGCTCGATGAGGCCTTCGCGGTTTGTCGTGAAGCGTCGGTGCGTGTACTGGGCGAGCGTCACTATGATGTACAACTCATCGGTGCAATGATTCTGAATAATAATCAGATTACCGAAATGCGTACCGGTGAAGGTAAAACCCTGGTAGCAACCCTGGCGGCTTATTTGAATGCATTGAGCGGCAAAGGGGTCCATATAGTCACGGTCAATGATTACCTGGCAGAACGGGACACCGACTGGATGGGGCAGATCTATAATTTTCTCGGTCTCAGTGTTGGCGTTGTATTAAGTACCATGGATTACGATGCTAAACGCGAAGCCTACGGGGCTGATATTACCTACGGGACCAATAACCAGTTCGGCTTTGATTACATGCACGATAATTTGAGTTTCGCAATCGAAGATCGCGTACAGCGTGAACTCAATTTTGCTATCGTTGACGAGGTTGATTCTATTCTGATCGACGAAGCCCGTACTCCATTGATCATCTCCGGACAGGCCAGTGATAGCTCCGATCTCTATACCCGAATCAATCATATTATTCCTAAATTAACCCGGGTTGAAACCGAGGACGGGCCCGGTGACTACACCGTAGACGAAAAGTCCAGGCAGGCATTCCTGACTGAACAGGGGCACGATACCGCCGAAAACCTGATGACAGAAGCTGGTTTGTTGAACCAGGGCGAGAGTCTGTATGAGGCTGCAAATATAGCGCTGGTACACCATCTCGGTGCCGGTTTAAGGGCACACGCAATCTATAGCCGTGACGTCGACTATATCGTGCAGGATGGGCAAATTGTTATCGTCGATGAATTTACCGGTCGCACGATGCCGGGCAGGCGCTGGTCCGAAGGTTTGCATCAGGCGATTGAGGCCAAGGAAAACGTCAGTATTCAACACGAAAACCAGACCATTGCGTCGATAACGTTTCAAAACTATTTCCGTCTGTATAACAAGCTTTCGGGTATGACCGGTACCGCCGATACCGAGGCATTTGAATTTCAGCAAATCTATGGTCTCGAAGTGGTAGTTGTGCCTACCAACATGCCGATGATTCGCGACAATAAGGGTGATTTGATTTATCTAACCGTCGGAGAAAAATACAATGCCATTATCGAAGACATCGAGAACTGTGTAAAAAATCGCCAACCGGTGCTGGTTGGCACCACTTCGATTGAAACTTCGGAATTATTATCCGGTTTACTCGACAAGGAAAAGATTAAACATCAAATACTGAATGCCAAACAACACGAACGTGAAGCCAAGATTATCGCCGACGCCGGAATGCCGGGCACGGTGACGATCGCTACTAATATGGCAGGTCGGGGAACTGACATCGTGCTTGGTGGCAATCTCGAAGTTAATTTAAAAGAGATTCCAGAACAAGAGGTCGCTAAGCGAGAGCAGATTGAAGCCGAGTGGCAGGTCCTGCATAACCAGGTAATTGCGGCCGGTGGTTTGCATATAATTGGCACCGAGAGACACGAATCGCGCCGTATAGACAACCAGCTTCGTGGTCGCTCGGGCCGACAGGGTGACCCGGGGTCAACTCGCTTTTATTTGTCGATGGAAGATAGTTTGATGCGAATATTCGCGTCTGAAAAAGTATCTGGTTTAATGCAAAAACTAGGTATGGCAGAGGGTGAGGCAATTGAACACCCCTGGGTCAGCAAGGCGATCGAAAACGCCCAGCGCAAGGTTGAGGCGCATAACTTCGATATTCGCAAACAGCTGCTGGAATACGATGATGTTGCCAATGATCAGCGAAAAGTCATCTATCAGCAGCGTGACGATTTATTGCGCGCTGGCAATATCGCCGAGGCAATCAAGAATATGCGACTGGACGTGGTGGAAGACGTGTTCAGGGCCCATATCCCGGTTAATTCGATGGAAGAACAATGGAAGGTTTCCGAACTGGAACAGACATTGTCGAATGAATTTGGAATCGTGTTGCCAATTCAAAATTGGCTGGATGACGACGAACAGATCGATGACGGATTAATCCTGGAAAGAATTGTTGAGCATTTCGAACAGGAGTATCAGGCCAAAGTCGACCTGTTAGGCGGAGAAATTTTCAGTCGTTACGAAAAGGATTTAATGTTAATGGTACTGGATCGACACTGGAAGGATCATCTGGCGGCGATGGATTATTTGCGGCAGGGGATCGGACTACGTGGATATGCGCAGAAGAATCCGGTACAGGAGTACAAGCGGGAGTCATTCGAAATGTTTACAGATATGCTGGAAGGCATAAAATACGAGGCAATTCAAAGTCTTACCCGAGTACAGATCAGAAGCGAGGAGCAGGTTGATGCACTCGAAAGAAGCCATACGGAAGATGAAAATATTAAGATGGAACACGCTTCTGCGAACAGTCCGTTGAGTGCTGGTGAAGATCAGGCCCAAGCTTCAGATCATCAGCCCTATGTCAGAAAAGAGAGGAAGATGGGCCGAAATGAACCCTGTTGGTGCGGTTCGGGAAAAAAATTCAAACAATGTCACGGAAAGTTGCGGTAACCGGGATATGCCAGTCGGATTGACCAGACCCGGTCGGCTACGGGCAATCGACGGAATACGCCTGGCTGCGCTCCACTGCGGTATAAAATCAGATAAAAACATCAAGGACCTGGTGTTAATAGAAATCTCTGACGGGGCAAATCTCTCAACCGTATTTACCACTAACAGGTTTTGCGCGGCGCCTGTCGTCGTCGCAAGAGAGCACCTGAAATCGGGTATTGCGGTGAAGCACCTTTTGATAAATTCGGGAAACGCGAATGCCGGTACCGGCGATTCTGGTTACCGGGCTGCAATCGAGTGTTGCCAGGAAATTGCCAGACACGCTGGGGCCCGGGTCGAATCAGTATTGCCATTTTCTACAGGGGTTATCGCCGCAAATCTACCCGTGAATAAGATTACTCGTGCTATTCCCAGCCTGTTAGAGCAGTTGGATCAGCACCGATGGCTAGACGCAGCCGAGGGTATTATGACGACCGATACCCTGGCAAAGGCTGTCAGCGAGCAGATTACACTGGCAGACGGTAAAACCGTTACGATTACCGGCATCACTAAAGGGTCGGGTATGATCAAGCCGGATATGGCGACCATGCTGGCGTTTGTCGCTACCGATGCAGAGGTAGAGCAGCCAGTACTAGATGACTATTTACGCCAGGCTATTGGTTGTTCGTTTAACTCGATAACGGTGGACGGCGACACCTCGACCAATGATGCCTGCGTATTAATCGCAACGGGTCAATCGGGTGAGAAAATCAGTTCCCAGGACAGTCTTTTTTTGGAGGCTTTGATTCGGGTATTCCAGCACCTGTCACAATCGATTATTCGCGACGCGGAAGGCGCGACGAAGTTTGTTGAAATCGAAGTCCGGCAGGCCCAATCCGAAACCGATGCGCGCGAAGTGGCTTTTACCATTGCACATTCGCCATTGGTGAAAACTGCGCTGTTCGCATCGGATCCTAACTGGGGGCGAATACTGGCCGCAATTGGTCGCGCCAAAATTGATACCCTGAATATCGACACCGTTGACCTGTTTCTGGGTGATACCTGCCTGCTACGAAAAGGACTGCCCGATAGTGATTATCGGGAAGAACTCGGGCAGGCTGAAATGGACAGGGAAGATATAAAAATTAGCGTCAGCCTGGGGCAGGGTGGATCAACAGCTACAGTCTGGACATCGGATCTTTCTTATGACTACGTGAAAATTAACGCCGAGTATCGTAGTTGACAGGCTCAGATAATATTGCTTCGGACGATATTACCCATGTGGTCGCGGCTATCATATGGCAACCGGGCGCCGATCACAGGTTTTTAATTTCGAAAAGACCGAAAGGCAAACATTTAGAGGACTATTGGGAGTTACCCGGGGGAAAATTAGAATCTGGCGAATCACGGCGCCAGGCATTGGACCGTGAACTCAGGGAAGAGATCGATATACTGCCGGTTAAAGCCAGGCCCTTTAAGCAGGTTAGCCACCAGTATCCGGATCGAAATATACTGCTCGATGTATGGGAAGTCACTTCCTTTAAAGGAAAGGTATCCGCTCGTGAAGGCCAGGAGGTCAGATGGATTGCTATCGATGATCTGGGGAAATATCAATTCCCCGAAGCTGATATTCCGGTAATGCAGGCTATAGCGAACATCGCCACAATAAAAATGGAACATCCTGCTTGACCTGGGTCGGAATTTTATCGGTGGGTAAAGGATTCAGGAAGCGCACGGAATATCGATGTTTACCTGCGCTGATTTCTGGATAGTAGTCGCAATTGGCAGGAATGCTGATTCGCAGTAACCGGTTCGATTGTTTAGGGTCTAGCCCCTGCTGATAAAAACCTTTTTCGGCGATGACCTGTTTGGGTTCTGCACTGTCTCTGATTACGCTCAATATTAATTCGATTACCGAATCGATTTCAACATAAGGTGCGGCCCATCGATTTAAGTCTTTTACCCGGTACTCATGACTCTGGTTTAACCAGAACCGTAACGCGGGTAGGTCGAAATCACAATTACCCCCGGGTATAGTCGTGCGTTGTTTTATCGCGAGTAGAAACTCGTTGCGCTTTAAATGTTCACCCAGCTTGCCATCCAGTCGATGAATCCGGTCAATTGCATTTTTTTGTTTGTTCAAAGTCAGATCGAGCCTGGATTTGTCTACCCCGTCGTAGGAGGCGAGAGACTTTAAGGAGCTATGATGGCGCTCTAGTTCCTTTATCAGCTCTTGCTTGAAATCACCGCGTTCTAGCAACGAGGTGATCTCGAGTATGCCAAGTAATGCACTATATCCGCTCCAGTCACCCTTGAGCGCCACAAAGTGGTGAAACCGGCTCATCAGGGTTTCTATACGCAGGCAGGTGCGAATGCGTTCGTTTAGCGGCTGTTCAAAAATATGATGCTTGACTGGCATTTTGCTCTTTAAGCCTCAAAGATCGGGGATTATAACTGAAAAATTCTGAAAATAACGAGTCAGCCTGGTTAGCCTGCATTTTGCATGGTGGGAGCGAAACTCATAGTAACCCATTAGTTCAAGCGGCCAGCAAA
>JACZQS010000148.1 GCA_022545625.1 Pseudomonadota bacterium | reverse complement strand
GGAATCGACTCGCGTAGAAACACCCAGCCAATGATTGCAGCAAACAAGGGTGTAGTGCTCAGAATGATCAGGGTATTAGCGACACTGGTATGGGTAATAGCTACGATGAACGATATCGTTCCCATCGCATATATAAATACCATTATCGCGCCCCCACGACCCAGGGATTTATATTTGGCCCAGGCCTTATTGGGATATTTCAGACTCACTATCAGCCACATACCAAAAGACAGGAACAGGGCGCGCCAGAAAATCAGCGTCCAGTGATCGACCAGTATCAGGCGGGTAAGCAAACCATCGGGTGAAATAAGCAGGACACCCAACGCAGTGATAATCAGACCTTTGGTATGTTGGGAAAGATTGGGCATCAAGCTGTGAAGTTACATCAGGAGAAATAGAGCGCAGCCTATCAGAGTTGGCAGGCTAATATAAAATATTTAGTCCAGCGGTTTCCTGCTCCTTAACATCTAGTGCATTTTCGTTGTACGCTTAACTACCGCCTTCCAGTCGAGCTTTCGCGGCCAGATACCCAGGTGTACGGCCAATGTCTTCATAAATCGGGTCACCTTCCTCGGTGCGTATTACCCTGGTCCCGGCGACATAGGGGATTTGCACTTCTACCTCTCGCAACGCGGTGTTGATCAAGTTTGCGAGTAAATCAGCGGCGGGTAATTGATAACTCTCTGCCAGCGCATCTACTTTGATCAGATCTGCCTTGTTGAGAACAATACTGGTGCTTACCTGCTCCTTGGCGTTGGTGGATTTTTGTTCCCAATCAGCAAGCATATTCTTGATTAAGTTGCTAGTCATAGATGAATCCAATTTATAAGCTGATAAAACATAATATTCATGAATGTTCCTTTACATAGTCGATAACTTCTTCCCGCTCTGACAACACCAGGAACAAACCCAGATCATCAGCCTGCATTTGTTCCATAGCAAGTTTGACCCCCGACAAGGGAGAGGCAGCAAAACTAAGCTGGCTCTCAGCGAGACCAGAATCCAGGCACGACTGTTTAATTATTTTAGAAACTTCACCCGGCGCTCGGCCGCGCAGATATTGTTCGATTTCAACGATAACCACCTGGGCTGGGTTGATCGAGCAAACTCCTTGTGCAATGGCATCAATTTCATCATCTGAACGATCCCCAGCGGACCCAAATAAAGCCCATTTATGCCGTGCCGGCATACGCTTGACGGTATCGGTGACCGCTTCCACGCTGTGCGCATTGTGGGCGAAATCGATAATAACGCGCGCGCCGCTTCGCAATTCGAAGGTATTCAGTCGCCCGGGATTATCGTTTTCGTCGCTATTGAATGATGTCAGTCCTTGCCGAATCTGGTCGATGGAATACCCCATCGCGCTGGCAACACCGACCGCACCCAGTGCGTTGCGGATATTGTGCTGGGCGGAGCCACGCATCGTCATAGGTATCGCTTCGATAGCACAGATGGCCTGAGTTTCATGCCCGTCAAAGTATACAATGTCACCGCTCTCTGTAAAACAACAGCGACCCTGTTGGTTTATCGCCAGTTGTATGTGGGGATGTTTTTTATCCAGGCTAAACCAGCATACCCGGGGCTGCTCGACTGTTTCCATATAGGCCAGGATGCCGGCATCATCGGCATTCAAAACCAGCACACCATCCTCGCTCAGGGCTTTCCTGACTACAAATTTGACCTCGGCCAGGGCTTCCAGCGTATTCACACCGTATTCACCCAGATGGTCTCTCGCCACGTTCGTCACCAGTGCTACGCTGGCCCGTCGCAGGGGCAGACCCCGGCGTAAAATGCCGCCGCGCGCTACCTCGAGAAAGGCAACCTGCAAACGCGGGTCACGCAGCAACAATCGGGCGCCGCCCGGTCCCGAATAATCGCCCATGTCGAGAACGTCGTCACCGACACGAACGAAATCGGTCGAAGTCACCCCGGATATATACCCGGCAGCCTTGGCGATACCATCGAGCAGGCGCACACTGGTCGATTTGCCATTGGTGCCGGTAATCAGCGCGACCGGGGTATCGTGAATCCCCGACCAGTCGATTTGCTCGACTACAGGAATCGCATCGACAGCCCAACTGATGCTCCCTTCACCATGCCCGACCGACACGATCTCGTCATCGACCAGAAAATCAACCCGATGCGCCGCGGCAGCCTGCTGTAGATCGAGCAGGGCAGCATTTCGCTCATCTCGCATCTCGTGTTGAATATCCTGAATCAGCCCATCTCTATCCTGTGCCTCGATGCCGAGTAGTTCGCAGACACAAAAGTACCAGGCAGTTTCGAGGATTAAGGTTGCCGAGTAAAGCTGGTCAATCGGCGCCGCAATTACCAGGTTGAAGCCATTTTCAAAGCGCCGATGATTAAGCTCAGGGTCTCGCCAGTTGATTTTGGCAAGTATTTGATCGCAATGCTGGTACCAGCATTTGAGCACCGCATCCATCTCCATATCCTCGATCAAAACATCGAGGATTGCGCCGGGCTTGTCCCATACCAGCGAAGGCCCGGTCAGACGCCGACAGTCATCCATAACTAACTGCGTCGATTCAATATGTGGGATTTCCATATGTAAGCATTATTAAAATTAATTTTTATTGGCTAAAGCAGGGAAACCGCCGTCTAATCCGAGTCTTCGGGTTCACTCCTGGCCAACCTCACTCCCCGCTCGTCGATGATCAATTCTTCATCCTGATCGAGGACATAACGCTTTGCCCGCTCCGGAACAAACACCTTGGTGCCTGGAATGGTCTTTTTGTTTTCTTTCTTGTCGCTATTGAGGTTGATGATCTGCTTCCAGGTGCGGTGCAGATCATCTGCGGTAATCACCAGCAGGTCGCCTTCCCCTGCCATGTTCAGGGCGTGGTCGACCGCAGGTTCTTCATCGGCAATGACGCTGATGTTGCTGTCCTTGACACCGAGATCAATTAAGCAGTCTCGCATGAGCTGGGGAACCTCGTCATGGCCACGCCCGCGACGGTTGCTGTCGGCCTTGCAAACGAAATGGCTAAAATGCGGCAGGCAAGCCTCGACCGATTCACGGATGTCTTCATCGCGCCGATCACCCGGAACCGAAATCACCATAATACGTTTGCCCGTAGGGTCCAGCCTGTCCGCGAGGTTAGCCATGGCACGGAATCCCGCAGGATTATGCGCGTAATCGAGGATTACCTTGAACGGATGTTCGTTGTAGATATTGGTGCGTCCCGGGCTCTGGAAAAATGAGGTGTCAAATGTCCGCAAGCCGTTTCGGATTTCGTCCAGGTCCTTGCCAAAACTAAACGCCATGGCCGCGGCAAACATCGCGTTCTGCACATTGTGCATCGCCTTACCCTCGATCGTTGCCGGTATCAAATGTGTCCACAGAAGTGGAATATGCGCACCGTTATCGTAGATCGTAATCATCTCACCATTGATGCCTTTTTCCAGCACCACGGCGCGACCATTCGCACGAATGTGTTCGCGCACCAACCCATGGGTGGGATCCATGGTCACATAGCAGATATGTTTGGCACGACAGTTATCGGCCATTTTAAGGCAAAGCTTGTCATCCGCATTGAGTACTGCGGTATCGTTGGCGATGCGCATTACGGTCTCTTTGACGCGCGCCAGCTGTTCCAGGGTTTCGATACCGCCCAGCCCCATGTGATCGGATGAAATGTTGATACAGGCGGCAACATCGCATTCACTGTAACCGAGGCCAGCCCGTAAAATACCCCCACGTGCTGTTTCCAGCACAGCAAAGTCGATGGTTGGGTCTCGCAACACAATTTGCGCCGATTGTGGCCCTGTCATATCGCCTTTGACTGTAACCCGACCGTCGATTTGAATACCACCGGTCGAGGTCATACCGACTACATGTCCACTGGTTTTTAGAATGTGCGCGAGCATTCGTGTCGTCGTGGTCTTGCCATTAGTGCCAGTCACCGCGGCAACCGGTATGCGACCCGGCGCACCTGGTGGGTAAAGCATATCGAGCACCTTGCCTGCGACATCGCGCGGCTCGCCCTCACTCGGCGCCACGTGCATGCGGAAGCCAGGGCCCGCATTGATTTCGACGATGGCGCCGCCGACGTCTTTATACGAGTGTGTAATGTCATCGGTGAGAAAGTCCACCCCGCCAATATCGAGACCCACTGCACGCACCGCACGAATTGCCATTTCGCGGTTGTCCGGGTGCACCACGTCGGTTAAATCGATGGCAGTTCCCCCGGTCGACAGGTTAGCGGTAGCGCAGAGGAAAAACTGCTCATCTTTTTTCAACACCGTTTTTTCATCATAGCCGGCATCTGCCATCAGGCGTTTTGCCTGCGAATTGATTTCGAGGCGGGTTAATACCTTTTCGTGTCCAATACCACGACGCGGATCAGAATTGACGATGTCAATCAATTCGGCGATGGTAGATTTACCATCACCGATCACATTTCCCGGCACTCGTTTGGCGACCGCAACCAGCTCGTTATTGATCACCAGCATGCGATGGTCGAATCCGGTGACAAAACTCTCGGCCAGTACACTGCGCGAACTACCCTGTTCTTTTGCTACATGGAACGCGTCACGCACCTGCTCGTCAGTAGTTAAATTGATACTGATGCCACGACCGTGGTTGGCGTCGAGTGGTTTAACTACCACCGGGTAGCCGATATTTCTGGCGGCATTGACCGCAGCATCTTCGGTACTGAACATGATTTGCTTCGGCACCGGCAGGCCCATGTCCTTGAGCAAGCTATGGGTGCCTTCCTTGTCGCTCGCGAGCGAGGTGGATATGGTGCCGGTATCGCTAGTTACCGTGGCCTGGATACGTTTCTGGTACTTGCCGTGGCCAAACTGCACCAGGCTGTATTCGTTTAATCGCAACCAGGGAATATCCCGCGCTACCGCGGCGTCGACCAGTGACTGCGTACTCGGACCGAATTCCCGGCGCTGGGCACGGTGTACAAAGTCCTCCAGCTCCGACTCGAAATTAAAATTATCATCTATTTTATGGTCGACCTGATTTTGTAATTTTTTTGGCAGCAGATGCATTAGCAGGCGCAACGCCAGGTGGCCGGCTTCGATGCCGGCATCGCGTTGCTTGTAGGCATAAACCATGTTGTACATGCCTGTTTCGCCGGTGGTGCGGGTGCGCCCGAAGGAAACCCCGGAACCGGCTATATTTTGAATTTCGAGCGCGACGTGTTCCATGATATGCCCCATCCAGGTGCCGTCGTCTTCGGTCAGTCGGCGCAGAAACCCCCCCGGCTCACGGTAGGAACAACCGTGCTCAGCCAGGCTCGGAATCGCCTTTTGCAAACCATTAGTGAAGCCCTTACCACACTTAACCGAAGGCCAGTCCACCAGTATGCCAATATCCAGCACCATCCGGATGACCGGAAAATTGGCATAGATACTGGGGCCTACATAGACATTTGTCGCGGTGATTTTCATCGGTTTATCCTGTTCGGTATCTGGTTAAATGCTCAGGCTTTATTATTTGCGAGCGTTTCTTTACAGAGTACACGAAGAGTATCAAGTAGCAAATAGTGCCGCTACCCGGGCGGATAATACGTCATTCCGGCTCGGGGGCCGGAATGACGTCATGTTTAGGGCCGGAATGACAGGTTACTTTTTTATTGTTTTTTTACGCGTAGCGGATGGCTGTTTAGGGGGGTATGGTTTCCTCTTATCAATATCGAAAGTACAACCCTTCGACAGGATATGGAGCTTCAAGTCAAGCATACTCAGGGCCTCCCGCTTCGACGCCCTGCTCATCGACGAGTAGCTCAGATTAATCGGATCGATCACTGTTACTGCCCCGCTGCCGACGACTTCGAAACTGTGCTCCGGGTCGATAAAGATTGCAGTGTCCTCATCTATTCCTATTCCCAGCATAAAAGGGTTATAGGATATCGCAGTCAGCAGGCGTCCGAGTCGGTCTCGTTGGCTAAAATGCTGATCGATCAACAGTGCATTGATCAGGCCCAGACCCGGTGCCAGGTTAACACCATCACCCGAGGGTATCGATCCGGTCGCGCCACCCGCAATCATATGCTCGGGCATGACCGCTGCCCCGGCAGAAGTGCCGGCAACGTGCACGCCGATGGCATTCAGGCGCCGAATTTTTTGCGCGACCTCGGTGCCACCGAGGATAGTAGATAATCGTAGCTGGTTTCCACCGGTAATAAAGATGCCCGTTGCCTGATCGAGTCGATCGAGATAATCCTGGCGTTCAGCTTCTGAGCGTTCATTGATCGGTAAAGATACGACCTCGTTAACACCGATTTTGTTGAATATCTCGATGTACCTGTCGCCGGTATCGGGCAGGTTCGA
>JACZQS010000147.1 GCA_022545625.1 Pseudomonadota bacterium | reverse complement strand
CGTCTCTTTCTGATACTGCTTTAGGTACAGCTTGTCGGTTCGGCCGTACACCTTCCAGTCGAGGAAACGCAGGTCGTCGCCGGGCGCGTACTGACGGTGCTGGGCGAACTCAACGGAGAAGCCCTGGTACGGCGACCGGTGCATCCCCGCCATCAACCCCTCAACGATCATCCGGGCCCGCAGGTCGATCGGGCCGATCGCGGCCAGCGTCTGTGGGTCGAGGTAGTTGACAGAAGCGGTATCCGACATGCGGACGGATTCCGTCATGACCGCAGCACCGTATCCATTTGCTGTTTTGTCCCGGCATCAGAGCCGTCGAGTGAAATGGCTTCCATGAGGCGGTCGATCAGGTCGTCCGTGCTGATACCATCGGCCTCGGCGCTGAAGTTGGTGATCAGGCGGTGGCGGAGCACCGGGTGCGCCACCGCCTGGATATCCTCAGGTGTCACGTGGGTGCGGCCGGCAAGGACCGCGCGGGCCTTACCCGCCAGGATCAGATACTGGCTGGCGCGCGGCCCGGCGCCCCAGGCCAGGTAGGAAACATCGGTGTTCACTTTACGGGTGAACAACGGATAATCAGCAAGGCCCAGTACCTGGGCACGCTTGATTTCAGTATCCCAATAGGCACCTTTCACCAGGCGCACCATGATTTTACGATCGAGTCTTTGCGCCAGGTCATACAACCAGTCGAGCACATGGTTTGCACGCCTACTGAACGCCTGCACAACGACTCCAAATCCATCCCAACCTTTTAGCGCCGGATTACCGAGCACTGCTTCGATCACCTCGAGAGAAATGTCGAGCCGATCGGCTTCCTCGGCATCGATGTTGAAGCCCATGTTGGCTGAGCGCGCCAACACCGCCAGAGAGCTGGTACGTGCCACAAGTTCGGTCATCACGCGCCGGTGCTGGCCGATTTCGTAACGGGCGTGCAGGGCAGATAATTTCACCGATATTCCCGGATTATCGCGTATATCTTCATGGGTGCAAGCTGGCGCCAGGGCGGTAATGGCATCTGAGTAAGCGAGGTGATAACGGCGCGCATCGGCTTCAGTCCGGGCCGCTTCGCCGAGCATGTCG
This sequence comes from Pseudomonadota bacterium, assembly GCA_022545625.1. GTDB lineage: Bacteria > Pseudomonadota > Gammaproteobacteria. The sequence goes on along the minus strand of JACZQS010000147.1, from coordinate 5,274 downwards.
TAGGAATAGGTATAGCCCTGGGCTTCCAGCTCGCGTGCCCTGCGACTGGCTTTTTGTATCGAACTCCCCAGCACAAAATGTCGTCCCAGTTCCTTCATCGCCTGCGCGACCGCGGTGCGCACCAGCGGCTCGCCCATCCGCTTGACCAGACTCTGGAGTGTGATTCTTAATTTTTTTTCATCGGCTGGCGCGATAACTTTACCTGTCAGTAACAGGGCCCAGGTAGACACGTTTACGAGCTGGGACTCCGAATGTCCCAGATGTTTACCCCAGTTACCATGCGATATCTTATCTTCAATCAATTCGTCGATGGTTTGCGCATCGGGTACCCGTAGCAGGGCTTCAGCAAGACACATCAGGGCGACACCCTCTTTGCTGGTCAACCCATACTCGGCAAGAAAATTTTCCATCATACTCGGGCGGCTGGATCGTCTGACCTTGATGATTAGCGCGGCAGCATACTCGCTAATCGACCGTCGGTCAGCGATAGACAAATGGGCAATGTCGATCAATTCATTGACCACGCGAGCCTCGTCCGCGAGGTAGTAGCTGCGGATCTTCGCTCGAGGTTGGTCAGGAGCTAACCTGGGTATAACATTCGAATCCGATATTTTCATGGTGTGGTTCATACCTGTTGTTCGATCTTGTTCGAATAAAAATATTTAACCGTATTGCCCTATCGCCAATAGAAATTGGAATAGACGGCATCGAGATTTTAACATTTCATGATTTGCCAGGTTGATAAAGTTTATTCCAGGGCAGAACGGGGTAAGCTCAAAATAAACTCTGGTACTTTTGCAGATAATCAGATTAGACTGGATAATAACAGGCTATCTTGAATATAATTGGCTTGCCGAAAACACAGGCCGGGCTAATACTCCGTCGGGTGAAAACCGGACATCGACCCTATAGGGAAACTACAATGAATAACAAATGGTGTCAGCAGCTGGCGAAGAAGGTCAACGAGAATCCAGCAATACAAAAACTGAAGGTCAGTGACGAAACCTTTTCTGTGAATTACCAGGAAGATTTTGCAGTCGCCGACGCACTGTATGACCTGGAGGTGTTAGCCTTAATTAGTAATAATAATCGAGTGCAGGCCCGCCTGGTCACTATAGCCAGGGAAGGTAAAAACTACTCGATTAAACTTTATACCCTGAAAGATTCGATCCCGCTTTCGCAGTCGATGCCGATTTTCGAGTCAATGAACCTTCAGGTGTTAATTGGCCGCCCTTATAAAATCAGACTGGCTGGTAAATTATACTGGATTCATCATTTCACACTCGATGGGGGTGAGTCTATCTGCGACATCCACCCTGATAAAATACCTCGTTATTTCAGTGGTATGTTCGAGAGTATCTGGAACCAACGCAGTGAAAACGATGGTTTCAACCACCTGCTCTTCAGCGCCTGTATCAAGGCGAGGAATATTCAGATCATACGGGCCTACGTCACTTACCTAAACCAGATCAGATTCCCCCACAGCCGCACCTACATTATCGAAACTCTGAACGCCTATCCCGATATTACGCTATTACTGGTGATGTGCTTTTTGCACAAATTCGATCCGCTAAAAACCGATCGCGATTCATTTCAGAAAATCATCGATACGATTAATGAAAAATTAACCAATATTGAATCACTCGATCACGACCTGATATTCAGGCGCATGCTTAATCTAATTCAGTCAACGGTGCGAACCAACTACTTCCAGTATTCGGAAGACGAGGCTGATTGTATTAGTTTCAAGCTCGACTCCCGTGCGATTGAGAAACTACCCAAACCCAACCCGCGGTTTGAAATTTTCGTCTATTCACCCCGATTTGAAGGCATACACCTACGTGGAGGACTGGTCGCTCGCGGGGGTATCCGCTGGTCCGACCGCAAGGAAGATTATCGCACCGAGGTACTGGGGTTGATGAAAGCACAAATGGTGAAAAATGCGGTCATCGTTCCAGCTGGTTCCAAGGGTGGTTTCATCACAAAGAAGATATCGCATCTGCCGGCGTCTGAAATTTACGCCGAGGTACAGGCCTGCTATTCGTTGTATATCAATGCCCTGCTGGAACTCACCGATAACATGGAGAACCAGGAAATTATCCACCCCAACAATACCGCCATTCTTGATAGCGGAGACCCTTATCTGGTGGTAGCAGCCGATAAAGGCACCGCAGCTTTCTCTGACGTTGCCAATTCAATCTCCGAGAAACATAATTTCTGGCTCGATGATGCATTCGCCTCGGGCGGTTCGCAAGGTTACGATCATAAGAAAATGGGGATTACCGCGCGCGGAGCATGGGAATCAGTTAAGCGACATTTTCGGGGTCTTGGCAAAGACATTCAAACCGAAAACTTTAGCGTTGTAGGAATTGGCGATATGTCAGGCGATGTATTCGGTAATGGCATGCTGTTGTCACCCTGTATTCAACTGGTTGCGGCATTTAACCACATGCATATTTTCCTCGACCCGAATCCCGATATCAAAAAAAGTTACCGTGAGCGCGAGCGGTTGTTTAACCTGCCACGCTCAACCTGGAATGATTATGATAATAAACTGATTAGCAAGGGTGGCGGTATATTCTCACGCAAGGCCAAGCGCATTGACCTGAGTCCCGAGGTCCAGCAGCTGATCGATTGCAGCGAAGAATATTTAACCCCAAATGCATTGTTAAATTATCTACTGAAAGCGCGGGTAGATCTGATCTGGAATGGCGGTATCGGAACCTATGTCAAGGCGACTGCAGAAACCAATGCCGCGGTATCCGACAAAAATAATGATGATATCCGGGTCAATGGCAAGCAGGTACGCGCCAAATCGATCGGGGAAGGTGGTAACCTGGGTCTGACCCAGAGAGGTCGTATCGAATACGCTCAACATGGTGGCCTGATTTACACAGATTCTATCGATAATTCAGCCGGTGTCGACTGCTCGGATAACGAGGTTAACATCAAGATACTGCTTTCCCAACAGGAAAAGTTGGGCCGCTTGAGCCGCAGCCAACGCAATGATCTGTTAGCCGAAATGACCGACGAAGTTGGCCTGCACTGCCTGTCCAATAATTATCGCCAAACCCAGATTATCGATAGCATCACTCAGCATGCGGCCAAAAATATGCACCAGCATGCCCGCTTCATGCGTCACCTGGAACGCGATGGCATCTTAAGTCGAAAACTCGAAGATCTACCCAACGATGAGCAGGTGGTTGAGCGAATCAGCCAGAACATGGGGCTTACCCGACCCGAACTTTCGATCCTGCTGTCGTACAGCAAACTAACCTACAAAAATGCACTGCTGGAATCATCGTCCCTGTCGGAAGAATGTTACAACCACCTGTTGCTTGATTATTTTCCAGGTAAGTTGCAGGAACTTTATCCCGATGAAATTTTACAACACCCGTTGCGCAAGGAAATTATCGCCACACTCTTAAGCAACATGATCACCAATAATATCGGCATTGGGTTTGGTTACCGGATTCGTGAAGAAACCGGCGCCAGTATCGAGAATATTGCCAAGGCCTACGTGGTATGTGTCGAGATTTTTGAGTTGAACAAGACATGGCATGCGTTAGAACAGCTGGATAACGTGGTGCAGGAACATTGTCGATACGATTGCTTTCAGGCGATCAGTGGTTTACTGGAACGCTCGATAAGCTGGCTACTGCGCAATAAGAGCGCGGATTTTGACGTCAGCCAATTGATCGAACGCTACCAGTCCGAAATCAGGATATTAGGTAAGGTAATACCCAAGGTAATTATTGGTCAGTCGCGTAAGAATTACATCGCGGCTCGCAAATTATTTACCAAGTACAAGGTACCAGCCGCGTTGGCACAGGAACTCGCCGATAAAACCACGCTGGCTTCGGCATTCGATATTATCGAAATCAAGAGCAAGCTGGATAGCAGCACCGAGAACACTGCCAAACTGTTTTACGCACTGTCCGAACGCCTGCAGTTACACTGGATACGAGGTGCCATTTCGGAGACTATCGTGCGTACCCATTGGAATCATCTGGCAATCGTCAACTTGCGTAACGACCTGCATATCACCCAGCGAAATTTGACCGAAATGGTGCTGCATTTAATCGAAAATAAACGCCATACCACCAAAGCCCTGAATCTGTGGGAAGAGCAACAGGCGGAAGCACTGGAACGCTACGACAATATTGTGAATGAACTCAACGCGCTGCAATCAATCGATTTCGCGGCAATGAGCGTTGCTGTTTCCGAGGTAAGACGACTGGTCGCACTGACCCAGCAGGCAGGTTTCGACGGTAATTAGAGATAAAGCAGGCGTAAAAATAGGTCGTTTCTATAGGCATACGACTGATTTATCTGGGAAACTAAGTAACCCAGATCGCGGCTAATAAATTTTTCATCTCCCCTGTCATAGAACACCATGCTGGTGATGATTCCTGCTCCCGTTTCTTCATGGGCATAAGATTAACGACTGGCGATACCGAGGACGAGACGATAATGCTGCCCTTCTTCTCAGTAGACCTCGCAGTCAGTACACTTGGAAGATGAATATTTTTCAGGCAAAATTTGATCCCTGTATCTGGAAGGTAGTCGCCAGCATCCCGCTGGGACAGGTAATGGCTTATGGCGAAATAGCACGTGCAGCCGGATATCCAGGATATTCTCGTATGGTCAGCAAGGCCATGGGGCGTTGCCCCGACCCTCTGCCCTGGTTTCGCGTCGTGCGGTCAGACCGTACCCTGGCATTCGAATATGGTTCCGATTCATACCGTGAACAGTCACAATTACTTAAACTAGAGGGGATTCGTTTCGAAGGGAATAAAGTAATTGCCGCAAGCCCGCTTGATACTGTAGACAAGATGTTGTGGGGGCCCCGTGACTAGTCCTCCTTCAATGATATATCTTAGGATACAGCCAGTCAGGAAGCGGTTAGCTGCCAGGCGTGCGACCGCAGGACTAGCCGTAGCTATTTCAAGGGAGCACAACAACGCAGATGACCGCTTCCTGGCTGGCCCGGAGGGAGCGCCCCAAATCGGCCAATGCCGCGTTGCAGTCCTTGTAAAGGACATGCCATTCCCTGCGGACTGCGCCTCGCCTAAAGCGCCTACTTTTGGTGCCTTGGCCAATTTGGGGCTCTCTGAATCCTAAGTTATATCTTTGAAGGAGTACACATGAAACCTACCGAAATCAGCCTGCACAAACTATCCCGGATTCTCGAGCTCAGCTTTGAAGATGGTACAAATTTTAAATTGCCGCTCGAATACCTGCGCGTTTATTCACCTTCCGCGGAAGTCCAGG
>JACZQS010000146.1 GCA_022545625.1 Pseudomonadota bacterium | reverse complement strand
ACCACATGACAGTGTCATGATGGCGAGTGATCTGGGCAAGATAATTAACAACACGTAGCAGGCGCGTTTTTTGCAGAGCAGGACTAACTGGGAATTAATTAATTTAAAAAATAATCAAATGCTATGATCAAGTGACTGGCCCTCGTCGCATTGAATTAATGCCCGTTACCACTGGTAATAAAGATCAATCAACACGAAGTATAGATTTGATGGTAAGGAAATAATTATGAGTGAACCTGTCGAACTCACTAAAACAGAAACAGCTAAAATATTATTATTTGGCGCATTACCGCATCACCTGATTTCCCGGGTGGTTTACTATATCACGCGATTACGTGGACCGATGGTGCATCCGATGATTAATTACTACATCAAAAAATTCGATGTCGATATGACCGAGGCTGCTTACGAAAACACCGGCGTGTACGCAACCTTCAACGAATTTTTTACCCGCCCGTTGAAACAGAAGGCGCGGCCCGTAGATCAAACTAAAAATACCTTGTCATGTCCGGCCGATGGCACCATATCTGAGGCCGGCAGTATTCAACAGCGCCAGATATTTCAGGCCAAGGGGCACTTTTACACCACGACCGAATTGTTGGGCGGCGACACCTCGATGTCGGCATTATTTGAAAACGGGCGCTTCGCGACAATTTACCTCGCACCGAAAAATTATCATCGAGTACACATGCCAACACATGGTTTGTTGAAAAAAATGATCCATGTGCCAGGACGACTATTCAGTGTAGCGCCCTGGACAGTAGGCACCATCCCGGGACTTTTTACTGGTAATGAGCGAGTTGCCTGCCTGTTTGCTACCGAGGCCGGGCCAATTGCCATGGTACTCGTCGGCGCCATAAACGTCGCCGCAATAGAAACCGTCTGGGCCGGATTAGTCACACCGCCGAAAGGCAAAAAAATCAGTGATTTCGATTATAGCCACACCCGTAAAATCTACGCCAGGGGTGACGAAATGGGTCGTTTTAATATGGGATCAACGGTCATTTTACTGGCAGCCAAAAATGTCGAATGGCTAGAGAAAATACGCGCCGGGCAAGCGGTTAAAATGGGCGAAATAATAGCCAAGTTCCGCCCAAGAAAAAAATCTGGCTAGGAGTATTCAGTCTCCCGATCGACAAAACTAATCGCCTGATCGATCGAATCGAGACCCAGTATCACCATCAATAATCGATCGATTCCAAGTGCAACTCCGGCACAATCGGGCATGCCTGTTTGGAGTGCCGCGAGTAAATGTTCGTCGATGGGATAGCGTGGCAGGCCTTTTGCAGCTCGCAAGTCATTGTCATTTTCAAATCGTCTGCGCTGTAACCCGGCATCCGTTAATTCGGAAAAACCATTGGCAAGTTCGAGACCGTCGTGAAACAGTTCAAATCTCTCGGCGACCGATGGATTAGTAGCATTCACTCTCGCCAGCGCGGCCTGTGATACCGGGTAGTCGTAAACAAATACATATCCTTTCAAGCGAGGCGCAACCACCATACTCAGCAACAGGTCGAGACATTGATCAAAATCCAGATCATCGGTATCGGCACCCGGTACCAGTTCACCCGTTTTCTCGCGTAGACTAGATAGTCGAATACCGGTGATATCGACATTGGCCTGTTCGATAAATAAATCCCGATAGCGAACCCGCCTGTAACTATTGCTTCGATCACTCAGCGTATCTATCAGGGATTCAACCTCGTCCATTAATGCCCGGTAGTCATAAGCGACCCGATACCACTCCAGCAGGGTGAATTCGATGTTGTGCAAGCGGCCCGATTCCGCTCCACGAAACGCATGGCAAATTTGATAAATCGACCCGCTTCCCGCTGCCAGGAGACGCTTCATCGCAAACTCCGGTGAAGTCTGTAGAAACAATGCCTGACGCTGATTTAACGCCTCGATCGAGACGATCTGGGCATCGGTATTGGTAGCCTGTGATAATAACGGGGTATCAACCTCGAGCAAATCGCGGGCTGAAAAAAACGCCCGAATTTGCTGATAGATCTGCGCTCTTTTTTGGATGGTCTCGAGGGCGGCTGATGGTTCCCACTGCATAGTTGGACAGGGCCTATTTTTTGGCTCTGGACATATATTCGCCGGTACGTGTATCGACGCGAACTAGTTCACCAATTTCGAGAAACAGTGGCACCTTGATAAATGCGCCGGTTTCCAGTGTGGCCGGTTTGGTGCCACCTTGTGCGGTATCTCCCTTTAGTCCGGGGTCAGTATCAGTAATTTCCAGTTCTACAAAATTGGGGGGCGTAACCCCGATCGGTTCTCCATTGTATAGTGTCACCTGGCAGTTATCCTGCGCCTTGAGCCACAAATGGGATTCGCCGATTGCGCTGGCATCGGCCGCATACTGTTCGAAATTATCGGGCACCATAAAATGCCAAAATTGACCATCGCTATATAAATATTGCATTTCAATATCTATAACATCGGCAGCTTCGAGTGACTCACCAGATTTGAAAGTTTTGTCCAGTACCCTGCCGGTTTTAAGATTTCGTATCTTGACCCGATTAAAAGCCTGGCCCTTGCCCGGTTTAACAAACTCGTTTTCGATAATCGAGCAGGGATCACCGTCGACGATTACCTTTAAACCGCTACGAAATTCGTTAGTGCTATAACTGGCCATTAAGTTTTCCCGGAAAAAATATAATCATAACGGATTCCGATCGATCGCGACAAACAGCGTGATGTTGTGACGATGAGAAATTTTTTGCGTCGCTATAATACCTGTTTAGAAACTACAAAAGTAGTAAGAAAAATACCAGGAACCTGTCGGAATTTAAGCTATATCTATGATGGAAAATACATTTTGGATCCTGATTAAAAAAGTCAAAATGTTCAATGAGTGACGATGAAAAATGAAACAGAAAAATTGATTCGCCTGCTAATAGTAGACGAAGGCCTGCACAAGGCTGAGCAGATTACCAGCGCATTACGAGCCGCCGGGGTGCAGGTGCGCGCAGAATTTGCTGAAGATAGCGAGGACATGGCAAAAATTTTGAAAGATAAACCACTTGATCTGGTAGTTTTTTCTATCGATCTGCCGGAGTTTTCACTAAAACAGGCTAGCCAACTGGTTGGTGAAAGCGGTCGCCATGTTGCCGTCATCGCGATGACCCGGGACCCGACACCCGAAATAATAATAAAATCGATCAAGCAAGGTGCACAGGACGTCGTATCATCGAAAACTTTCGACCACCTGATCCTGGTAACCAAACGCGAGGCAAGTAGCCTCTCGATGTGGCGCAAGGCCATGCGAACAGAACTTGAATTGCAGGAAAGTGAAAAACGCTGCCAGGCCCTACTGACTAGCTCCAATGATGCTGTGGCTTATGTGCACGAAGGCATGCACATTTATGCTAATGCCGCGTACATGAAATTATTCGGCAAAACAGATATCGAAGAACTTGAGGGAACACCAATTATAGATATGGTCGACCCGAGTGAACAGGACAAGCTCAAAGTTTTCCTACGATCGCTCAGCAAAAACGAGAATGACAGTAATGAGCTCAAATTAAAGCTGCTCAAGGATGATGGAAGTAACCTGGAAGTTAAACTGGAATTTTCTCGCGCAAGTTATGACAGCGAACCCTGCACCCAGATTATGATCCGTACTGCCGCAGATACCAGCGATCTTGTCGATCAAATTGACTATCTGAATCAACATGACCAGATTAGCGGCCTGTTCAATCGCCAGAATTTTATGGGCAAACTGAAAAGTTCGATCACCCTGGCGATGAATGGAGTTCATCAAAGTGCCGTGGTCTTCATTGCAATCGACAATTATCAATCGGTGCGAGATAAGATTGGCATTTCGGGTTGTGACATATTAATTGCTGAAATTGCTAAGATTCTTAAGGAAAATGCTATCGATCAACAAATTATTGCCCGCTTTGGCGCTTCTTCCTACGCATGCCTGGGCATTATCAAAAAAAAATCACTGGTCGAAAAGTTTGCCGAAGATATCATCTCGAAATTGGAAGGGCATGTTTTTGAAATCGGTACCCAGTCGATCAGCATCACCTGCAGTGCCTCGGTATGTTTCATCGATCAGAATTCGCCAGACAATGCCAATGAGATAGTTTTACGCGCGGAGAAAACTTGCACCGAAGTACAGGCTGCCGGTGGCAACAGTTCGAGTACCTTTATTCCGAAACGAGAGGAAATGACCGTCCAGGAAGAAGTCGGTGTTGCTGCCGGCCTGATTAAGGATGCACTTACCCATAACCGTGTCACCGGGGTTTACCAACCGGTCGTTAGCATCAAGGCAATCGGTGGCGAGCGTTATTTTTCTGGACTGCAACTCGTCGAGGAAGACGGAAATGAAATCAATTACCAAATTAACCAGATTTTTCCCGACAAAACTGGCACGGCCAAAACACTGGATCGGTGGATGATATTGCACGCGATCAAAAAAATTAACGAAGCCAGGAAAAAATCCCGTAGAATCGAATTTTTCGTTCCACTCAGCGTCGACTCAGTACTAGATTCGGGCCTCTCTGACTGGGTTTCTGATAGTCTGGGTAAATTCAAGATTACCGGCGAACAATTGATATTTATGGTTAGCGAAGACTATGCGGTTAACCATCTTAAGGCTACCAAGGCACTGTTCGAGGGTTTGAAAAAAAGCAAATGCCAGTTTGCACTCGACAATTTCGGCACCGGATTGAATCCATTCCAGTTAATCAAGCACATCAAGGCCGACTATATTCGAGTCAACATCGCTTACATGGAAGACCTGTCCCAGAACACGGAAAATCAGGAAAGTATCCGTGAGTTGGCGACCCAGGCCGCGTCGATGAAAATCCACTCGATAACGCCAGCTGTTGAAGACGCGGCTATTCTCAGTGTGCTCTGGTCACTTGGAGTCGATTTTGTACAGGGCAGTTTCCTGCAGGAACCCAATAAATTATTGAATTATGACTTTTCCTCTATGACCGGCTGATCAGGACTCCCCTGGACCCGGAAAATATGCGGCGTATTAATCGATGACCTCGATTGCAGTGACATTCTGATACCCACGCGGTAACTTACGACCCCGTCTACCACGTTCGATACGGTATTCTTCAAGCTCCCGTAATGACATGGTTTTGTATTTCTTACCGCAGTGAACCACCAGTTTCTGCGTAGCAGACAAACAGGCGACAAAGCTAACCGACTCTTCGCCTGATTTGATTTTTTTCGGCGGAATACCCTGAATCTTGCTGCCCTTACCCTTTGATAACCGTGGAATCGACTTAATTTCCAGCAAGCCAATATAGCCTTCGCTAGTAATCGAGACAATATTATCATTATCAATATCACCGATAGCGACAGCAGGAATCAGGCTGGCACCACTGGAGATACTGACCAGGGCCTTGCCATTTTTATTTCGAGTCAGCATATCTTCGAATCGACAGAGAAATCCATATCCATGGGATGTCGATAGTAAATACAGATCATCGTCACCCCCCATAGCGCAGCTGATAAATTCCGCCCCCGCGGTAGTTTTGAAACGCCCGCTTAGCGGCTCACCCTGTCCACGTGCCGACGGCAGTGAATGTGCCACTGTCGCATAACTGCGACCGAACGAATCGATGAACACCGCGAACTGGTTACTCTTACCCAGAGCCATCGCCTGAAATCCATCCCCTGATTTGTAATTCAGCCCCTTGACATCGACATCGTGACCTTTTGCTGCCCTTATCCAGCCACTTTTAGACAACACCACGGTTAGCGACTCCGAAGGCACCAGATCGGTTTCGTCCAGTGCCTTTGCGGCCTCCCGGCTCACAATTGGCGAACGGCGATCATCACCATAGGTCTCGGCGTCTTCCAGTATTTCATTCTTAATCAGGGTTTTGATGCGCCGCTCGGAGCCAAGCAACTTTACCAGACCCTGTTTTTCCTGGCTTAATTCTTCCTGCTCCGCCCGAATTTTCATCTCCTCGAGTTTCGCCAGGTGGCGTAGTTTAGTCTCGAGGATCGCCTCCGCCTGTATATCCGAAATCTTGAATGTCTTCATCAAAACCGGTTTAGGTTGATCTTCGGTTCGTACGATACGAATGACTTCATCGAGATTTAGAAACGCAATTAACAGGCCTTCCAGAACGTGTAATCGCTTCTCTACTTTTTCCAGGCGCCACTCAAGCCGCCGCCGCACAGTCACGATTCGAAAGGCGATCCATTCTTGCAAAATTTGCTTCAGGTTTTTGACCTGGGGTCGGCCATTGGTACCGATCACATTCATATTGACCCGATAGGATCGCTCCAAATCGGTTGTCGCGAACAGGTGCCCCATCAAGGCTTCGACATCGACGCGACTGGAACGCGGCACAATTACCAGCCTGGTCGGATTTTCATGATCCGACTCGTCACGCAGATCATCGACCATGGGTAATTTTTTCG
>JACZQS010000145.1 GCA_022545625.1 Pseudomonadota bacterium | reverse complement strand
GACCTCAAATCCACGCGTTGGGCCGATCAAATAAATCATTGAATCCTTACGGGTATGATATATATTGGAATTTTTTCTATGCCTGAGATTAAAGGATCGATTCCGGGTTAATTTGTCAAAGCTGGGGGCAATATGAAACATAGCCACGGTAACCTGATCGCGATCGCCTTTCCCATACTGGCGTTGGCTTCAGTAGCCGGTGCCGGATGGTACTATTACTATGCCGAGGTCGATAAAAATCAAATCCTGAGCATGGAAATTAGTACACAACAGGGGATATTGAAGACTGACCTGGAAAATTTACAGACCAGGATCAACATATTGTTAGAAAATGGAGCTGCGCTGCAAGCCAGGCTGGTATCAGAGCAAGAATCACAGGGTGAACTGGCTGACTCGCTAGAAAAAACCGTAGCCGATAAAAAGGCGATGGAAACCAGGCTGCAGCAAGAGGTAAAAAAGGTCATATTGACCACGGCTGAACTGGAAGCCGAACTGGAAAAACGCAGGGCTGAGCAAAAATCTCTGCACAATGAAATTATTACCGTGAGTGGAGAAAATTCACAGTTACTTGATCAGCTTGAACAGGAACAGGAAAGTAAGCGACATATTACAAGTCTAAAAAGTCGACTTGAGCGGGAACTCGATGATAGTCGAGTCGAAATCTCACAACTCAAAAATCAAATGACCGTCATTCAGCTGACCAGCGATGTCCTGTTCAGCCCCGGCTCTGCCCGGATTAAGCTGGACGGACAGAAGGTGTTATCGATCATTGCCGAATCACTGAATGCCTACCCGGATAGATTCATTAGCGTTGAAGGCCACACGGACAACCTGCCTATTGTGCTCAATACTCGCTACGAATCAAACTGGGAGCTATCAACAGCCCGCGGGTTAGCCGCGGTAAATTACTTTCAGCAAAACAGCCAGGTTGATCCAAGGCGGCTGAAAGTTGTCGGCTATGGTCAATACCACCCGGTATCCAGTAATAAATCAGCCGAGGGCCGACAACGTAACCGGCGAATCGAAATCAAGATTCTACCGCCGGAAATCGCAGGTGAAGCCCGGAACTAATTCTCGGTCAATTAAGATGGTAATCAGGCGGCAGCACAAATTTCCAGATACCTGCCTATTACATTTTGCATCCCTCGCTCTATGCACTCAATTGTAAGCGCGTGGCCAATTGAAACTTCCAGGATCCCTTCAATAGTCAGGAATTCAGGTAGGTTGACCAGGTCCAGGTCATGCCCGGCATTAACCCCTAGCCCTAGTCTTTGGGCTTCAAGCGCTGCAGCTTTAAAACCTGCAAACACTGCCGCATGATCTGCGGTGTTGAAGCTTGCCGCATATTCTTCGGTGTATAGCTCTATTCTTCGAGCACCCGTACCTGGCACTAGCTTCACCTGATTGATATCCGGATCAAGAAACAGAGCGCTCCTTATGCCCGCGGCACCCAGTCGTGCGCAGATACCCTGAATAAAATCACCCTCTTTTTCCAGATCCCATCCATGGTCGGAGGTTAACTGTTGCGGGCTATCTGGCACCAGGGTGCACTGCGTCGGTTTGATTTTTTCAACCAGGATTAGAAAATCTTCTGACGGGTAACCCTCTATATTGAATTCTACTGATGAATGATGGGATAGTAGTTCGCCCAGTTCACTAGCGTCCCTCCTGGTGATATGACGTTCATCCTGCCTCGGATGGACGGTAATTCCCTGGACACCCAGATCAATCAGCTTATTTGCAAACTCGATAATATTTGGATAGTCACGTCCTCTGGAATTCCTTAGCAACGCAATTTTATTCATGTTTACACTTAGATTTGTCATATCTTTTTACTCGTCATAAGGGTGAGGGTTCTATCGCCCCGAATTTTGCATCACGGTGTGAAGCTGTCCCCGTTTTCTTCTAATTCATCGCTCATCAGGTAAAGAAACAATTTAGCATGGTCAGCAGGTACAGGCAGAAGATTGTTATCGGCGGCAGGGAAAGCGCTTAACTGCAAGGCAGTCCTGGTCTTACCCGGGTTTACCCAGTTGACGTGGAGCGAACTACCTTCGAACTCCGCGGCGAGTAGTTGGGCCATCGCGACTACTCCTTGCTTGCTGACCATATAAGCGTCCCAGTAGGCGGTTTTTTTATCGTCCGTGATAAATACCAGCGAGGCCTGCTTCGATTGTTTAAGTAGTGAAATTACACTGCGGGTTAACAGGTAAGCCGCGTGCAAATTCACCTGGTGTACCTGGTACCAGGTTTCGGTATCACTGTGTTCAAACGGCGTCGGTGTGCCGAGCATCGCCGCGCAGTGGATCAATCCATCGAGACGGCCAAATTCCTGGTCGATATTTTTTGCCAGTTCCTGGTAATCGTGCTCGGTCGCGCCCTCCAGGTTCATCGGATAAATCGCTGGCTTTGGATACCCGGCATTTTCGATTTCGTCGTAGAGCGCTTCGGTCAGGCGTAGGTTCCTGGCGAGGAGAATAACGCTCGCTCCATGCCCGGCACAGGCGAGCGAAATTGCTTTTCCGAATCCACCGGTGGCGCCCGTGACTAGAATGATTTTGTCGTCTAATAAGCCCTGACTGGGTGAAAATGTTTCGGGTATCTGTACCATGTAACTAGTTTATAAAGGGGTGGGACAACAGGTCTAATGGATGCGCGATGATGCCCCCTGCTTGCCACTCGTCGAGCCTGGCATCCCTGTCGATATAACCATAGGAAGCTATCAGTGTTTTCATCCTGGCCGCTCTTCCAGCGGCTATATCGCGTGGGTCATCGCCTATATAAACACAGTCTTCGCAGGCTATGCCGATGGTTTCGGCTGCTACGATCAGTGGTAACGGGTGTGGCTTCCTTTTATCCAGTGTATCGCCACAGATGACAACCGCGGCGCGTTTATCGAGAGCCATCTGTTCGAGTAGCGGGGTGGTTAGCCATTTCGGCTTATTGGTGACTATCCCCCAGGGTATGTTACGCTTCTCGAGAGTGTTCAGGACCTCTTCAAGGCCGTCAAATAATACCGAATCATCGGCAACGATGGCGCGATAGTGATCGAGGTAGCGTAGCCGCAGAGGCTCGATTTCTGATTCGGGTACCTGCTCGGAAAACCCCAACCGGGTAAGCACCAGTGCACCCTGCGATACATAGGGGCGAATAATCTCGAGTGGAATAGGCGCCAGGCTCTCTTCGATCAACAGGTTGTTGAGTGCCGCACCCATGTCGGGAGCGGTATCGACCAGGGTGCCGTCAAGGTCAAACAGGATCGCTCCGATCATTGATGAGAGCAATGCATCAGGTAATTAACATCGACATCACGGCCCAGCCTGTAATGCCTGGTCAATGGATTGTAGGTCATGCCGGTAATATCGATTACTTCCATCTGGTTAGCGCGAACCGCCGATGCCAGTTCTGAGGGTTTGATAAATTTTTTGTAATCGTGGGTGCCCCGGGGAATCATATTTAAAATATACTCGGCCCCGAGTATTGCCAGAACAAATGCCTTCGGATTGCGATTAATGGTCGAGAAGAATAAATGCCCGTCGGGTTTCAACAAACTAGCCGCGGCGGCAACAATAGAGGCAGCGTCCGGGACGTGCTCAAGCATCTCCAGGCAGGTGACAATATCAAATTCGCCGGCATTTTGCTGGGCAAATTCTTCTGCCGTAATCAATTGATAATCGATGTCGAGTTTTGACTCGTGCAGGTGCAACTTTGCGACTTTCAACGACATTTCAGCCATGTCGATGCCGGTCACGCTGGCGCCCTTTAGCGCCATCGCCTCGGCCAGGATCCCGACACCGCATCCGATGTCGAGAATTTTTTTAGCAGACAGCTTACCGCTACGAGATTCTATATAGTCAACCCGCAACGGGTTGATATCGTGCAGCGGTTTAAATTCGCTTTCCGGGTCCCACCAGCGACTGGCAATAGACTGAAATTTTTCGATTTCTGCTGGGTCTACATTTTGTTGTTTCATTGTGTTTTACTAACCTTGTCTGCCCAGGATTGTGCTTTGCCGATTATCGCATCCTGGTCCAGATTAGATAACTGGTAATCGCGCAACTGACATTCACCCGCTATCCAGACATGCGAAACCTGTTGACTGTTAGCGGCATAGACCAGCTGTGCAACTGGATCATACACCGGTTGCGTGTTGGCTTGCGACAGGTTAAGCGCTACCAGGTCAGCCTGTTTACCTACCTCGATCGATCCGATTATATCTCCAAGTCCCAGGGCTTTTGCGCCGTTAATCGTCGCCATTTGGATTGTCTGTATTGCGTTGCAGGCACTGGCGTTACCACTGGCCGATTTTGCCAGCAGCGCGGCGCATTTCATTTCTGAAAACATATCGTGGTTATTATTGCTGGCAGCACCGTCGGTACCCAGGCAAACGTTAATGCCCCTGTCCTGTAACTCGGCAACGGGACAGACACCACTCGCGAGTTTCAGATTGGACTGGGGACAATGTACGACCTGAACTCCTGTTTCAGCAAGTCGATCTATTTCGAATGCGTTGAGCTCGGTCATATGCACCGCAATCAAATTCGGGTTTAGCAGGTTTAACTGGTCCAGTCGATCGAGCGGTCGTGACCCGGAATTGTTTTCAGCCTCGGCAACTTCAGATGCAGTTTCGTGAACATGCATATGTACCGGCAAGTCGAGTTCATTACTGTACATGGCTATTTTTTTTAACGGACCATCCGAAACAGTGTAGGGTGCGTGGGGCGCTAGCGTGCTGCGCACCAGTGAATACTGTTTAATTTCATCGTGCACGGCGAGGGCCTTATGTAGGTAATCTTCGGCATCTTTTGCCCACACGCTCGGAAAGTCCAGAACGATCAGGCCAACCACGGTTCGTATGCCCAGGTTTTGCGCTTCGCGTGCGACTATATCGGGATAAAAGTACATATCACTCAAGCAGGTAGTGCCCGAGCGAATCATTTCCGCTGCGGTGAGTTGAAAACCGTCGGCAATAAATTGCGGGTCGACCCACTGGGCCTCAGCCGGCCAGATATGATTTTTGAGCCAGTCCGTCAATGCCAGGTCATCGGCAATGCCGCGGAACAGGCTCATCGAAGCATGCGTATGGCTGTTCACCAGACCGGGCATAAGCACGTGATCCGGCAGCTCGATAATATCAGCATCCCGATATTGGTCCTGTTCATGCACTTCTGCGGCAGGCAACAGGCTCTGAATACAACTACCTTTAATGACGACAGCATAGTCGTCAAGCACCTCGAATGCCGGGTTGACTGTCAGCAACCACTTGGGTTTTAAAATCAGATATTTGTTATTCATTGCCGAACCTTACAAGATTTTCCCCGACCTGCAAATGAGTTTCAAGATGAGAACAATTTTGCGCGGTTGGGTGATTAAAGATTGCCGATTGTTGTCGGGCCTTGTCATCCCAGATTAAGCGTCACACTTCCTTAAATTAATCCTGAGAAGACTTTTATTCCAGTAGTGATGACCCTTAGGTTTGTGTTAAAATCCCACAGGTTCGAATTAAACCAATCCTGCGTTAATATTAACTCGTGAGCATCGTTTTTTATGGCTGATATTGCCAAGGAAATATTTCCTGTAAACCTGGAAGACGAGATGCGTCAATCGTATCTCGAATACGCCATGAGCGTCATCGTTGGGCGTGCTTTACCCGATGTCAGGGATGGTCTGAAACCGGTTCATCGACGCGTATTATACGCGATGAATGTTCTCGGCAATGATTACAACAAACCCTATAAAAAGTCGGCGCGTGTGGTCGGCGATGTCATTGGTAAATATCACCCCCATGGTGATACCGCGGTGTACGACACCATAGTACGTATGGCGCAACCGTTCTCGATGCGACATATGCTGATTGACGGGCAGGGTAACTTTGGTTCAGTCGACGGTGATTCACCGGCGGCGATGCGTTATACCGAGGTGCGCATGTCGAAAATAGCGCACGAATTACTTGCCGACCTAGACAAGGAGACGGTTGATTTCCTGCCCAATTACGACGAATCCGAATTTGAACCGGCAGTATTACCGACGCGCACGCCTAACCTGTTAATTAACGGGTCGTCGGGCATTGCGGTCGGCATGGCTACCAATATTCCACCACACAACTTGTCCGAGGTGGTGAATGCCTGCCTGTTACTGCTCGATCAGCCCGAATCAACAATTGAAAATTTGATGGAATTGATCCCCGGGCCGGACTTTCCCACCGCCGGTTTCATCAATGGTGCAAGGGGCATTCGCGAGGCTTATCGTAGCGGCAAGGGTAAGATATACCTGCGTGCCAAATCCCATTATGAAGAAGATAAATCCGGTCGCCAAAGCATCATCGTTACTGAACTACCCTACCAGGTAAACAAGGCGCGCCTGCTTGAAAAAATTGCCGAACTGGTCAAGCAAAAGCGCCTCGAAGGTATTACCGGTTTACGCGATGA
>JACZQS010000144.1 GCA_022545625.1 Pseudomonadota bacterium | reverse complement strand
TGCTGCACCCATTCGGGCAGTACCGCAGGGGTGATAGGCAGATGAGGCATCCTCACGAATAAATGCATCCAGTTCGGCATCTGTGCGGATCTTGTCACCCGGTAAGTCTTCGCGGCGATGAAAGGCTTTGAATGCCGGTTGCGCGAGCACATCACGACCTAGTTTCAGCCCAGTGCGCATTTCATGCCGATCCCTATCCGTAGCGAGATAATTCGGATCAATCAGAGGTGCATCTACCGGGTTGTCTGAAGCCAACCGAACGGTACCGCGACTTTCAGGACGTAAAGGGCCCGCACCAAGGCGATAGCCATTCTTGTTTGGGTCCGGAGTCCAATTGGCGCCAAACAAGATAGGGAAAAAATGAAACTGAATATTCGGGTGTGTCACATCTGGGGTAGATCGCAAAAAAGCGCCGACATGACACTGGTTAACAGCTGCCACACCACCTTTCCAGCCAAACCACTGAATTCCAGCCCAGACCATCATATGCGGTTTTAGATATCGATTCAGCGAAACCGGCTGGTCGGTTTCTACCTGAATATGAGCTTCGAGATGATCTTGCAGGTTTTCTCCCAGCATGGGTGAATGATGCTTAATGGATATACCATGACTCTTCAAATGTGATTCGGGGCCGATGCCGGAAAGCATGAGTACCTGAGGTGTACCGAATGCTCCTGCCGACATTATTACTTCCAGCGAAGCATGAACTTTTTCGACGTTTGAACCCTTGGCGTATTCGACACCGACCGCCCGACCTTTTTCGATTAGAACTCGGAGCACTTTGGCCGAGGTGACGATCTTCAGATTATTCCGTTTCGCTTGAGAATGCAGGTACGATCTGGCAGATGTACTGCGATAACCATTCTCGACCGACATTTCAAACCTGCTAACACCTTCCTGCATAAAACCATTAACATCATCTGTCAACGCATACCCTGCCTCTTGGCCTGCTTGCAGAAATGCCGAATTCAACGGATTTAGATCTGGCTGTGTCTTGACGCCGACCATCCCGGTGTTACTGCGAAAGTCGTTTGAAGCACCATCCCGGCGTTCAAATTTTTTGAAGTAGGGTAGGCAGTCGGCAAAAGACCAGCCAGAACAACCCTCGATTTCTGCCCAGTCATCGTAGTCCCGAGGATTTCCACGCAGGAAGGTCATGCCATTAATTGATGAAGATCCGCCCAGGGCTTTGCCTCTGGGTTGATCAATTTCGCGATGATTCAAATGCATCTGCGGCACTGTTTTGTACCAATAGTTAAATCGGCTGGATGGTTTAAAAACAGAGCGCAACCCGGCAGGCATCTGGATGATCCAGTTTCGGTCGTCACTACCTGGTTCCAGCAACAACACGGAAAACCGTCCATCTTCACTCAGGCGATTGGCCAACACACATCCCGCCGTTCCTGCACCTACGATGATGTAATCGTAATCAGCGCTCACAGGTAGTCATCCTCAAATGGGCAATTAGTTAAGGGTTCGGATCCTTCCCGGGTAATGAGAACAGGCTGTTCCAGCTTCACACCCTCATCGCCGCCCACCGGGCCAACATAACTTTCCACACAGACGCACATTCCCTCTTCGAAGGTTCCGGAGTACTGCCAGGTCTCATGATCTTCCGGGTAGTAAATCACCGGATACTCGACCCCAAAGCCAATTCCATGAATCATCTCGGCATAGCGGTTCGGTACGTAAATATCGTGCATCTTCCAGGACTGTTCACCGAACTCCTCGAATGTCACGCCTGGACGTAACAGGGCCATATTATGTTCTAACTGCTCGTAGGCATGGGCGTACAGGCGGCGTTGCCTGTCTGTTGGTTTGCTATCTCCGACGACGAAAGCTCGACTCTGATCCGCGAACATGCCTTCTGGACCTATGAGATCGGCATCAAACACCAACAGCTCGCCATTTTCCACGGTTTTATTGGAGGTTTCGGTAAACCACGGATTGGTGTGGTGTCCGGAAGAGAGCAGCCGAGTTTCCTGATACTCACCACCATGTTCGATGTTGTATTGATTCATCAGTGACAACAAATATGACTCGGTCACACCGGGCTCCGCGTGTTCTCGCATGAAAGCGATTGCATCTGTGCAAACTTGCATTGAATTGCGGATCAAGGCCACTTCATTCGCGGATTTTATTGCGCGCGCCATTTCCATGGGCGCTTTGGCATCTTTTATCTTGATGCCACGAGCCTGCAATTCGAGTAGCGGCAACAAGTCAGCACGATCCAGGCCTAAGATCGCATCCTTTCCGCAGGTCTGGTGCAGCAAATCAACGATCTCTTCCGTCCATTTTTTAGCGTGTTCTTCTGCCCTGTTCCCAGACCCGAAATAGTCCCAGCTTTTTGCCGGCCGCGTTTCGTCGATTGTTTCCAGGTCATCGGATAGATGCAAAGCACCACCATAATCAAACAGCACAACGGGGCCTTCAACTGGGATAAAAACGTAGCGAGATAAATTGTTCCAAGTCCACACCTGCATATTGCGGCATCCAGTCGCATAACGCAGATTTAACGGATCAAATAACACCGCCGCATCCATCTTGAATTCGGCCAGCAATTCCCGGGTTCGATCGAGTCGATAGGTACGAATTTGTGCTTCGTCAACGGCTTTGAATGGATCTAACACAGGACACCTCTGAAATCGTTAGCTGGACGGTACTGTCAAGTTAACTGATTTGAGAGTGTAATAAAAGCAGGCTGGTGGCTCTAAGTCATTGATTTCTCGTTGTGGAGAAGGGACATTTCGCCTAATAAAAGGCATGATTTACGTTAACTTGACAGTACCTCACTAGGGTCCAAGTTGAACCGAAAGTTGAACTAAACCGCGTGTAGAAAAATTTTCCGAGGAAATCGATGGCCTGTATGCAGCTTTCGGATTTTCCCACCCAGCGATTATTGCTCTGTTTCTGTCAATTGGTACGTACCGACAATTTTTGTAATGCTTGCCAAATAGCATCACTCGCCACACCCACCGGTTTATCGGTGCGTCTGATTAAAAACATTTGCGCTAGTCGAGGCTCGATGCCTTCTACATGAACGGGTACCAACTCGCCGCTTTTAAGTTCTTTTGTTATTAAGTGCTCGGGCATGCCACCCCATGCCATTCCAGCCATGATAATGTCTTTATTCGCCTGGAAATCGGTAACACGCCAATGCCGTGCACCCTGCAAAACATCCAAAGATTGCTTTGTATGTTTATCACTACTGTCTGCAACAATCATTTGCACGTAATTACGCATATCAGCCGACGCGTTTATTTTACCCTTTGCCGACGGGGGATAATCCTTATGCGCCACTTGAATAATACGTACTATGATAAAGGGAACCGCTTCCATGATGCTGGATGCCATGCCTGTTTGGGTGGTAATAACAATATCCGCTTCATCATCTGCAAGCCGCTCTATAGCACCCCCCATCGATTCCGTAGAGACATCCAGTTGCGTGGCCGGAAAGCGTTCTTCGATCTCCCGCAATACTGCCAATAAAGGTTGCAATGGGCATACCGCGTTAATCGCGATCCGCACCAGTGGTTCTTCTCGTTGTGTTATACGCCTGGACAATGTTGAGAGTTGAGCCATCTGATTTAAAATCAGTAAGGCTTTTTCATAAAACACCTGCCCTTCGGCCGTTAGACTTGGGCGATATTGATGCCGTGACAAAATTTCAAAGCCAACCTCCTGTTCCAGTTTTTTCATCATATTGCTCAGCGCTGGCTGTGATTTAAACAAGGTCTGTGCCGCACGACGAAACGTCCCTTCCGTCACGATGGCGTGCAGCACTCGCAATTGTTCAAATGTCATAATCTAATATGATAATTTATTTTTATCATTTTGTTAATTATTTAATATTATTAATTAATCATCTGTCTCGCTAATCTTTCTCCCAAGCAAGTAGCACTGCTTAATCATTTACTTAAATTCGACAGGAGAAATAGCCATGAAAGCCGCTGTAATCAATCAATTTGGTGATACTGATGTTCTGAAATTCGAGGACATCGCCGTTCCATCCCCCAAGCCCGGGCACATTCTGATCAAAGTGTTAGCCGCCGGTACTAACCGACTGGAGCATTATCTGCGTGAAGGATCGGTGGTCCCTGAATTTCCCTTTCCTCACATTCTAGGTGCCGATGCTGCGGGTGAGGTTGCCAGGCTCGGTCAGGGTGTTGAGGGTTTTGACATCGGTGAACGGGTTATTCCGATGCCGGGGTTTCCCACAGATGAAAAGGATTATGACATCTACCCTGCCAGCCTGGCGCCAAGCTTTACCCTGCCTGGTTTGGGAATATGGGGCACTTATGCGCAATACATCGAAGTCCCAGCACGTTATACATTGAAAGACGACACCGGACTTTCAGCCGAAGAAGTCGCCACTTTACCCATGGCCCTGGCGACTGCAGTCCGCGCGGTCAAGGAAATCGGCAATGTTAAAGCCGGTGACAAGGTACTGGTGCAGGCCGGGGCTTCAGGATCAGGCAGCATGCAAGTTCAGGTTGCCAAGGCGCTGGGGGCCGAAGTGGTTACCACGGTACGCGATGATGCCAAGGGCGAATTTGCAAAATCCATCGGCGCCGACCTGGTAATCAATACCCGCAATGAAGACCTTGTCGAAAAGGTCATGGAATGGACTGGCGGCCGTGGCGTCGATGTAGCGATCGACAACGTGGGCGGCGACGTGCTGGCAAAAAGCATCGATGCCGTCAAGGCAACAGGCGTTGTGGTTGCATTTGGCTTTACCGCGGGCACAGAGGTCACTTTTGATATTCGGAACTTTTTCTTCGGTCAAAAACAGCTACGCGGTTCCATGGGAAGCGACATAAAGGATCTGCAATGGGGTCTGGAGCAAGTCAAGACTGGCAAGATCAAGCCTGTTCTCGATCGTGTATTGCCCTTAAGCCAGGCCGCACAAGCGCACTACCTGATCGCAAACAACCAGGTTACGGGCAGCATTGTGTTGCAGCCCTGGGCCGAATAATCTTTATTACACCGGAAAAAATCATGCACAACTATCAAATATACGATGAAACTACAGCACCCGAGCAATCTCGGCAAACCTTGAAGCAGGCCAGGGCCAGGTTCGGGCTAATTCCCAACCTTATGGCCGTCATGGCGGAGTCACCCGCATTGGTAAATGCCTACGGCGCGATTACTCAAATCTTTGAGCAGACTTCATTTTCAGACACGGAGAAGCAACTGGTGTTGCTCACAGTCAGTCATGAAAACTCATGCCACTACTGTATGGCAGCGCACAGCACAGTGGCGCAAATGAAACAGGTGCCCGCCGAGATCATTGCAGCCTTACGGGATGGACAACCTTTAGCGGATAAAAAACTCGAGGCACTTCGACAGTTTGTACGAACGGTGGTGAAGAATCGAGGCCACGCAAATGAAGCAGAGATCAACGCTTTTCTGGATGCCGGTTACAGTCGCGCTCAAATCTTCGATGTACTCGTCGGGGTGGGTATGAAGACCTTATCCAACTATACCAATCACCTCACGAATATACCGATAGACGCAGCCTTCCAGCCACAGGCCTGGAAGAAAGCAGGCTGATAATACAAGTTGGCGGAACATGGAGGTCCCGCCAAAACCAGCCAGAATTCGAAAATACTGCGGTGACGTAAAAGCAGGATTCCTGCAAGAATTTTCAAAATCGGGTAGTTAGCTTGTCAGTACCGTGTGGGAAACTCGCATGCCTGCCTTTTCAACCATCAATACGTACAGCGACGGGATCACAAACAGCGTCAACCCAGTCGATACCATCAGGCCAAAGATCATGCCGTTGGTCATGGGCGCCCACAGAGCGCCACCGAACAGTGACAGCGGCAACAGGCCACCGATTGTCGTCAGCGTGGTGAGAATGATCGGTCGCATTCGTACGCGACCCGCCGCGGCAACCGCGCTTCTCAGATCCTGACCCGCGGCGACATTGGATTCGATAAAATCGACCAGAATGATGGCGTTATTGATGACGATTCCGCCTAACGAGAGGATACCCAGCATCGCCATGAATCCCATTGCCCACCCGGTTACTAACAGGCCAATGAGCACGCCGATCATGCCGAGCGGCACCGCCGCCATAATGATCGCGGGCTTGAGCAACGAGTTGTATTGAATCGTAAGGACAAGAAACATCAGTACCATCGAGATACCTATCGCGCGTACCACCTGCACCTGGGCTTTCGCAGTTTCCTCGAGCTCACCATCGATCTCGATAAAGTAACCGCTCGGTAACCTGGCGAGCATGGCATCGAGTTTGGGCCGTACGCGACCCGATACGGTATTCGCCAGCAGGCCAGGCTCGATACGCGCGCCTACCGTGACAGTCGGCAAGCCGTCGCGGCGCGCAATCACCGCGGGCTGCCAACTTGGAATCACCGTGGCAACCGAGTTCAGCGGTATTTTCCCGCTTTGCCCGCTCACGAAAATATCCGCCACGTCGCCCAGGTTGCTGCGTGTCTCCC
>JACZQS010000143.1 GCA_022545625.1 Pseudomonadota bacterium | reverse complement strand
GGACATGCCATTCCCTGCGGACTGCGCCTTGCCCTGGCCGATTTGGGACGCTCTGAATCCTAAGATATATCATTGAAGGAGGACCCACTGGATTAGACTCTATTGGATATATTGAATAGTGACAAACTGCTCCTACGAGATTCACCGGGGAATATTTTCGCTGATAATTCGCTAGTTAGACTCTGGTATCAGGCTTCCAGATCATCCTGGCTATATTTTAAGGGAATCGTCCTGGTGATCGGATTTACTGTTTCCGGACTCTTCCAGGGAACACTATCGGCTAACGAGCATTTATTCGGAAACCCGATTTCAGAGATCAGGGTTCAGGGCAATCGCAAAACTCGATCAGATTTAGTAATCGTCTGGTCTGAATTAAAAATCGGCCAAATTTTAAGCCGGGATATCCTTAATCTCGCCCGCCAGAATATCCTCGACATTGAGCTTTTTAAACAGGTATCGGTAGAAGCCGAGTCTGACGATGGCCGCGTAATAGTCAATATTATCCTGGAGGAAAAGTACTTTACCCTGGTACTGCCAACTCTGCGACGTAATACCGACGGCGATGTTAAGGTCGGATTGCGATTGAAAGCTCATAATCTGATCGGTGCTAACCAGACTCTGAGCGCAGTGGTCGAAAAGACGGATCTAAGCACCGGAGATACCAGTAGGCGCTACCGAATCAGTTATGAATTGCCTCAATACACCAATCCTTACGAATACCATTTCAGTGTCGGTCAATCGACCACCCATACTGAAGATGCCGGGTTTTTTAATGTCGTTTACGAAGACTTTTTCTCGGTTTCGATTAAACGCGACTGGTACACCTCGTTTACCTCGGAGCCGCTGACCCTCACGACATCGGCATTTTATCAGGATATTGATCTTCGTGAGCCCTACCCCCCGGCACTCAATGAACTTGAGGCAGGCCGTTTTAATCGACTTGGCCTGAAATTAGAGTACGACGCTGTACACCATGAAAAATACCGGCGTTACGGGCGTTATTATTCATTAACCTATCAGCAGGGCCTGGAAAGCCTCGGATCCGACTACCGGTCCAATATTATCGAATTTGACGTTCGCCATTATTATCGATAAATTCGTTGGATAATTTCAATAGCCGGGTGTTTGCCGGCTATGCCCACGACGCCCCATTCGACGAGCCCTACTACGAAATAGGCAGCGCTGGTACGCTACGGGGACTGGAAAGAGAATCATTTTCTGGTGATGTATTAGTCTTCACCAATCTCGAATATATCAAAGGGTTCAGCAAATACCCGAGCTTCCGCACCAGCCTGTTTGTCGACATCGGCAATGTATACGACAACCGCAACGGAGTTGATTTCTCCGACCTGCGCACCAGTATTGGACTCGGTATTCGATGGAAGATAGCATCATTCGTTCAAACAGACCTGTTCATCGACTGGGCATACGACACTGAAACCGGTGAGAGCAAGGCGTATGGAGGCACCTCGTTCAACTTTTAATATAGTTAGAAAATATATTAAGCTAGCAGTAGCTAGCGGCGATAATAAACTGAGAAAATGTTTCGCCCTAGAGACTCCAGCTTACCAGGGGTTTGCGAAAATATTTTAAAACCAGGAAACGATATGAGCAATAGATACGACTACGACTTGATCGCACTGGGGGCTGGTAGCGGTGGATTATCGGTTGTTGAGCGCGCTGCTAGTTATGGACAGAAATGCGCGATTGTTGAGCACGGCAAGATGGGTGGCACCTGCGTTAATGTTGGTTGCGTACCGAAAAAAATCATGTGGTTTGGCGCCAGCTTAGCGCATCTCCTCGACGACGCCAGGGGCTACGGATTCGATGTCAAAAATCAGGGGTTTTCCTGGGCGCAACTGGTAGAAAAACGCGAAGGCTACATCAGTGGGATCAATAACTGGTATTACTCTCACCTCAAAGAACTCGGAATCGACGAATTTAAAGGGACTGCGAGTTTTATCGATTCCCATCATATCGAAATCGACGGCAAGGCTTATAGCGCAAAACATATTGCTATTGCCACTGGCACAATTCCGATCATACCCGAGATCCCCGGTGCCGAACATGCAATCACTTCGGATGGTTTTTTCGCGCTGAATGAGCGCCCCGATCGGGTCGCAATCGCAGGTTCGGGCTATGTAGCCGTTGAGCTGGCGGGTGTGCTAAACGCACTCGGCTGCGAAGTCACCATGTATTTGAGAAAATCACATGTACTGGGCAATTTTGACTCGATGCTGAGCAAGAATCTGTTTGCGCAATTGCAAGATTCGGGGATACATCTAAAGACAGAAAATCAGATTCGTAAAATCACAAAACATGATGATGGTTCGCTGGAACTGGTGGATTTGCACGATGCGACGCAGTCCGGTCTGGATCAAATATTATTTGCCATTGGTCGCAAGCCTGATCATAACTCGTTAAATATCCAGAACTCGGGTGTAGAACTTGACGACCGAGGATTCATTAAAACCAATCTCTATCAAAACACGAACCAGGCGCATATATTTGCGCTTGGTGATATTACCGGACGATCTCCCCTCACACCGGTGGCAATCGCTGCCGGCCGGCGACTGGCTGACCGGCTATACGATGATCAATCCGATCGACATCTCGACTATCAAAATATAGCCACGGTTGTCTTCAGTCATCCTCCCATCGGTACCGTGGGTCTGAGTGAGGAAGCAGCAATCAAGCTATACGGCGATCGCATCAAGGTGTATCAAACCAGCTTTACCGCCATGTACAACTCGATTAGCGGTCATCCTATACCTACTGCGATGAAACTGGTATGCCTCGGAGATCAGGATAAGGTGATAGGTTGCCACATCATAGGACCGGGTGCCGATGAAATGCTACAGGGCTTCGCCGTCGCGGTGTCCATGGGTGCAACAAAAAAGGATTTTGACGATACGGTGGCAATACATCCTACCAGTGCAGAAGAGCTGGTAACAATGCGTTGATCGACCATTTGCACAAAGGCGGTGTAAGTTTTTTAGCCAACCAGGAGATCCGGCAGTCTTAAGCAAATCACTTAATTTTTTCGCAGGATAAGCTGAAACAATCGTGCAGTTTGCTTATAGGGCTCGCGATCGGTGAGCGCAAATTCGAGTTTTTTCAGTTTTTCATAAATGCCTGCTTGCTGCTTTTTTTCATTGGTACCCCAGTAGTTATACATGCAGCGAATTCCATAGTGATTTTCTATGCGGTAACCCCTTTGATCGAGCCAGTCTATCAGTTCGTCAGCACGATAAGCGCGTTCATTGACGCCAAAAATTGAGCTGATCTGCTCAGACTGGTCGAGCAATTCGTAGGCCTCGTCAAGATCACCGTTTAAAAAAGCCGCCTGATATGGCAGAGAGTATTGATTGGGTCCGATTAACGAGAGTATGCCACCGGTTTTTAATACCTTATCCATCGCATCGAACAGTGGCTCAAGTTCATCAACATACTGGATCACGTTGTGACACAGAACCATGTCAAATTTAACCTGGTCAAACAGCTTGCCGATATTCAATATATCGCTCGCGTGGGTAGTGATACGCCCCGAAACACCCGCCAGAGCGGCATTCGCATTGGCATCATTGAGCATCAGCTGCGAAACATCGACGATATCTATCTGATGATTCATTCGCGCCAATGCGAGGCTGTCCAGGCCATTGCCACCACCGGCATCGAGGATTCGAAGCGGCGGTGAATCGACAGGAATATGCTTCTTCAGGTTATTTTCAACCATTTCATAGCTGAACTTCGCCCAGGTGGTATTCTGATCAGCTTTCCAGTCAGCCAAACTCGCTTCGAAAGAGTGTTTTTGACGAGCCGCTCGCAGGGCCTTTTTTAAATTTACTTTTCCGGTGTACAGGGCTTTACCGATGATCACTCCATTGATTCCGTCATTGCTATAGCACTCAAGTACATCTTCGAGACTACCGATGCCACCGCCAACGGTAATATTTAGCCCACTGATTCCAGCAAGCTCTATAGAAGCCAGCAGATCGACACCGGTCATCGATCCATCGAGATGGATACTGGTATGGATCGCCGAGGTCACGCCAAGCTGACGCATCTGGATAGCCAGGCCTGTTGCCTGCACGCTGCCGCCTGTTCGCCAACCACGAATCTGGACTTCACCCTCTGCGTCGGCATCTATGCCCAGTATGATGGCGTCGCTTCCATAATGGGTAATAGCATCAGCCATCAACTGTGGATTTTCCACTGCAGCGGTACCGATGATGACTCGTTTGATGCCCGATTTTATCGCCCAGTCAACATCACTGATTTTACGAATTCCGCCGCCGAATTGGATATTGATATCCAACTTGCAAATTTTTTCGATCAGTTGCCAGTTGTTGGTCGCATCTTCATCAAATGCCGCATCTAAATTGATAAGTTGCAACCATTGGGCGCCCTGATCCATCCATTGCTGCGCGCAGGCGATCGGATCGGTATGAAATACAACTGGATTCCTGGTATCACCGCGGGTGAAGCGCACTACCTCACCATTGCGGAGATGGATTGCCGGAAATATTGTAAAATCGTTGTAATTCATATATTTAAAATATATAGTTAAAGTAATTTATCATATAAATAATTACAAGCTCGAAACCGATTTACGCGTAGCAGGCTAATATTATACCTTCTTCGGCAATAGTGCATTTTGCCTGGCTGAGAAGTACTGGGCCGAGAATCGAAAACGGCACAGTGTAGAGGTGAGATTGGCAATATCTTGTTCAGATGCGACATGATGACGGCGGATTGTGTCATCGGGTCGCGATGACCGAGCAACTACTGCAGAAGGTTATTTCAAGAATCGACAGGTTGGGGTCTCATCTCGAATGTGTCCGCTACGGGAGCGACAAGCTATATCCCCAGCACATCCTGCATTCCAAAAAAACCATGATCCTTTTGCTGTATCCATTGGCAGGCGCGAATAGCGCCGTTGGCAAAGGTCATCCGGCTTGAGGCTTTGTGGGTGATTTCAATTCTCTCACCTTCGCCAGCAAATAAAACGGTGTGTTCGCCTACGATGTCGCCCGCGCGTATGGTTTCAAAACCAATGGTCTTGCGTTCTCTGGTACCGGTTTGTCCTTCTCGACCGTAAACCGCGCAGGTATCAAGATCGCGTCCCAGCGATTCTGCAATGATCTGCCCCATCTTTATCGCAGTGCCTGAAGGGGCATCGACTTTATCTCGATGGTGTGCTTCGATAATTTCAATATCGACGCTGTCGCCCAATACTCTGGCCGCTGTCTGCAATAGTTGAAAGCATAGGTTTATGCCAACACTCATATTGGGAGCATACATGATGGCGATGGATTCAGCTGCCTGGCGCATTTTTTGTTCCAGACTTTGCTCCATGCCGGTGGTGCCAATCACCATTTTTTTATTGTTTTTCAGGCAGAAATCGACATGACTCGAAGTCACTTTCGGGTGGGTAAAATCAATTAATACATCAAATTTACTCGCATCGAGGGTGTCGGCTATTAGAACATCCTGGGCTTCAATTCCAGCCACGACACCGGCATCTGTACCAATCAGGCTATTGCCGGGTTTTTCGGTCGCCTGTGTCAGGCTGGTTTCCTCACCTGCCGCGCAGGCAATCACCAGGTTTCTACCCATACGACCAGCCGCCCCGGATACTGCAATCCTTATCATGATTTCATATCCTCGAAAAACTTCTTCATTCCATCCACCCATGAATTCTCATTCGGGCTGTGTTTTTTAGCCGATTTTCCCATTAGCTTTCCAAACTGTTCGAGTAACTCTTTTTGTTCGGTATTTAGCCTCACCGGAGTTTCCACCAGGATTTGGCAAATTAAATCACCCACCGGGCCGCCACGAACCGGTTTTACCCCTTTGCCGCGTATGCGAAACGATTTATGCGATTGAGTACCCGCCGGGACTTTAAGTTTCAGGCGGCCATTTAAACTCGGAACCTCGAGTTCACCCCCCAACGATGCAGTAACTATGCTGATCGGTACCTCACAATAGAGGTCGGCATTATCGCGTTCGAAAATCGCATGTGGTTTTACGTGCATCTGCACAAATAAATCACCTGCCGGCGCACCCGCCTCACCAGCTTCGCCTTCGCCGGTCAGACGAATACGATCGCCGTTATCAACACCGGGGGGTACTTCGACCGACAATGTTTTATGTTGTTTGACGCGGCCAGCGCCATGGCAGGTGTTGCAGGGATTACTGATTATAGTTCCAGCACCCCGGCATTTGGGGCAGGTTTGCTGTACCGAGAAAAAACCCTGCTGGATTCGCACCTGGCCATGCCCACCACAGGTACCGCAGGTTTCAGGTGAACTGCCCTCCCGAGCACCGGTACCAGCGCAGCTAGTACAGTGTTTCATGGTCGGTACCCTGATTTTAACCGTGGTACCGGCTACCGCGTCTTCGAGTTCTAATTCAAGGTTATATTGTAGATCAGCGCCCTTACGTACACGTGATCGGCTGCTCCCGC
>JACZQS010000142.1 GCA_022545625.1 Pseudomonadota bacterium | reverse complement strand
GGGATCTGGTCAATGCTATTCCTTATGTCGCAATTCAGGAAGGATTGTTAACAGTGGAAAAGAAAGGCAAGAAAAATGTCTTTTCCGGTCGGGTGCTCGAAATCGAGGGTCTACCCCAATTGAAAGTCGAGCAGGCTTTCGAACTCTCGGATGCCTCGGCCGAGCGATCTTCATCTGGCTGTACAGTCAAGCTCGATAAGGAACCGATTATCGAGTACATGCATTCGAATATCATCATGTTCAAGTGGATGATCGGCGAAGGTTATGGGGAACTACGCACCATTACCCGTCGAATCGAAGAGATGCAGAACTGGCTCGAAAACCCGGTACTGCTGGAAGCCGACGCGGATGCCGAATATGCGCAGATTATCGAAATCGATCTGAACCAGATTAAACAACCCCTGCTGGCCTGCCCGAATGATCCCGACGACATCAAACCCCTGTCAGAAGTTGCCGGTGACAAGGTCGATGAGGTATTTATCGGTTCCTGTATGACCAATATCGGTCACTTCCGCGCTGCCGGGAAACTACTCGACAAGCTCGATACGCCGGTCGTAACGCGGCTATGGATCGCACCGCCAACCAAGATGGACGAGGCGCAGCTTACTGCTGAGGGCTACTATGGAATTTTCGGTCGCTCCGGTGCGCGTACGGAAATGCCGGGCTGCTCGCTATGCATGGGTAATCAGGCCAGAGTGGCCGAGGGTAGCACGGTAGTATCTACTTCGACGCGTAATTTTCCGAACCGGCTCGGCAAGGGCGCGAACGTTTATCTCGCCTCGGCCGAGCTCGCTGCAGTGAGTGCTATCCTGGGTAAAATTCCGAGCATGGCCGAATACCTGAAATACGTCGAAGACATCAATACGATGGCAGATGACGTATACCGGTACCTGAACTTTAACGAAATGGAATATTACCAGTCGGCAGCAGATGCGGCTTTTCCGGTGAAAGTGGCATAGCTTTTACGTCGGATTCCGGCTCTGACGGCCGGAATGACGAATACCCGACGTTCCTGCGAAAGCAGGAATCTCCTATGCGAACTCGTGGCAGGCGTGCTCGATCGCATCTACAAATGAACGCGCCAGGCTTCGCGCTACCAATAGATCGTAGCTCGGCGAATCGTCTACCTGAATTACCAGTGCCGACATATGGGCGACTGCGGTCAACGCGCATTGTCCGGGGCCGAACGCAATGGGATGCAAATCTATTGCGGTATTTTTTGCCATCACCTTACGCGCATGTATGCCACTTAAGCGTAAAGCGCAACGGCCATGGCTTTGATCAACCACGGCCCCGGTATCAGCCACTGCCTTTTGCAAAGACTTCATCAATGCACCGGACTTGCGTTTTGCTGCTTCGTCGCTGGCGATTATCATCCAGCTGTTTGGCCCATTCCAGGCCACCTGTGTATGTTCGTTGGCGTTGCATATGCCGGGGCTTACTGCACATTCTATACCGAGTTCCTTGCTGATCGCGGTGGCGACGGCCTGGTGTTGATTTGCGAAGGCGAGAACCTGGATGACAGTCAAAGACTTACGCTCCTGCAGGCGCAGGTTTTTATAATCAATAATGGCATCTCCTTCTATCGCTAACAGCGGCGAGACGCGTGCCGGTAACGCGTTGGCTTGAGTCTCAGGCACGGACCAGTTCCCCCTTTGGATCGATAAAAATCGGATGACAGATTTCGACTCGAATCTTTTCGTCGTGTAATGGAGAGACCGCATCGATCTGCTCTCCATGCCGTGAGGCGCCATCCTGTAATAAACCCAATGCGATTCCGCAGCCGAGTGATGGGCTAAAGGTTATCGCGGTTATATGGCCCTGCGACTGACTCACGCTCTCCAGTTTAACCTTATCGTCAACCAGGTGAGCACCGATACGCAGGTTTCTGCCTGCCTCTACCGATTTAATGCCGACCACCTGTAAACGACCATCGCCGATCAGGGCGGGACGCTGCGAATTGTGTTTACCGATAAAATGTTTGCTTCGGTTAGCCATGCCCTCGAGTCCAAGGTCCAGCGCCGTAGTACGCCCATCGAGTTCGGATCCGGCGACATGGCCTTTTTCGATCCGCATCGTACCCAGTGCCTCGGTGCCATATGGGCTAACTCCCATTTCCCTGCCGGCTTCCAGTAGTTCGAGCCAGGCCTGTTCGCCATAATCAGCCGCTACATTGACTTCATAGGCGAGTTCGCCCGAAAAACTGATGCGGAACAGGCGGGCCGAAATATTGTTCATTTTGCATTCACCATATGCCATGAATGGAAACGCCTCGTTACTGAGATCGATATCGATAACATTTTCCAGCAACTTGCGGCTGTTGGGCCCAGCTACCGCGATGCCGGTCCATTGTTCGGTGACCGAGCAAAATACCACGTCGAGTTCCGGCCAGGCCGTTTGATGGTAGTACTCCATGTGCGCCAGTACCGGTGCAGCATTAGCGGTGGTAGTGGTCATGAAATAATGATTTTCACCGAGCCGGGTCGTGGTGCCATCGTCGAACACCACCCCGTCTTCGCGTAGCATGATGCCATAACGTGCGCGACCGATCGGTAGTTTGAGCCAGTTGTTGATATATAACCGATTCAGAAACTCGGCTACATCCGGGCCCTGGATATCAATTTTTCCCAGCGTGCTAACGTCCACCATCGCAACATTACTGCGTGTGGCATTGGTTTCACGTACATAGCAATCGTACAGGGTGTCTTCGGGTGATTGCGGGTAATAGCGGGCGCGCAGCCACATTCCGGCTTCGATAAATACCGCACCCTGTTTCTCGTTCCAGTCGTGTATCGCGGTGCGCCGTACCGGCATAAATTGGTAACCGACCGTGTGTCCGGCGAAATTGCCCATCGCCACCGGGACGTAAGGTGGTCTGAAAGTTGTTGTGCCTACTTCGGGTATCGGCTCGCCGCGTTGTGCGGCAAGAATTGCCAGCGCATTGACATTACTGGTTTTGCCCTGGTCAGTCGCCATACCCTGCGTGGTATAGCGCTTCAGCAATTCGACCGAATCGTAACCTTCCCGCGCCGCAAGATCGATATCGCTGGCCTTGACGTCGTTTTGCTGGTCGATAAATTGCTTGTAGGATTTATTATAGGGCGTCGGTGCGATCCATAGTGCCTCGATACTGTAAGCATCGTCATCACTGGCACTGGCGGTTTTTATCAGGCGACCCTTAAAACCGGAGAGTTTTGCCGCTTCGGCACCGGCCGCACGACCCTGGTCGAGACAGTCCTGTAATTCGAAACTGCCTTTTGCCGCGCCGATGGATACCTCGGCCTGACGGGACTGCCCTGGCACAAACGAGGCTATGGTTTCGTCGTAAATCGGCTTTGCGCCCGACTGACTGTGCAGGTGCACATTAGGATTCCAGCCACTGGAGGATGCAACCAGATCACAGTCGATGCGCTGTGGGTCTGCGGTCAGGCCCTGGGTTGAAACCAGTTGGACATATCGCAGGTGCTGGCCGCCCTCGGCAGCTCCGATTGTTTTACCTGCGATCAACTCTATCGATAAAGCATCGAGCTTGGCAGCCAGTGGTGCATCTGGATGCATACGTGAATCCACCACGGCAACAACCCTGACACCGGCCTGGTGTAAATCTATTGCGGTTCGATAGGCATCGCTATTATTGGTTGCGACGATGGCGCGGCTTCCGGGTTTGACCCCCCACCGATTGATGTATGTACGCACGGCAGAAGCGAGCATCACACCGGGTTTATCATTATTACCAAATATCAGCGGCCGTTCGGTCGCGCCCGCGGCAATGACTACCCGTTTGGGGTAAAGCGTCCACATGCGCTGACGCGGTTTACCCGCGGCTGGTTGTGGGACATGGTCGCTGACTTTTTCGATGGCGCCAATCGTATTGTGGTCGTAGTAGCCAAAAATTGTGGTGCGATTAAGAATATGGACATTATTCATCCCGGCGAGTTTTTGTGCCTGTCGAGCGGCCCAGTCTTTGCCGGATATACCGTCGACATTGAAATTTTCGTTAATCAGAGATCCACCCAGTTGTGCATGCTCGTCGGCAATGATTACCCGCGCGCCATAATTCGCTGCGCTGATCGCGGCCATCAGCCCAGCAGGCCCGGCACCCACCACCAGCACATCGCAGTGCTCGTGGCATTGTTCGTAAAAATCCGGATCGGCTTCGGTTGCGGCGGTACCCAGGCCGGCAGCCCGACGGATGATATGTTCGTAAACGTTGGTCCAGAAGGATACCGGCCACATGAATGTCTTGTAATAAAAACCCGCGGATAGTAGCGGTGAAAATAAATTATTAACCGCCATGACGTCGAACCTCAACGAAGGCCAACGGTTCTGGCTATTGGCAACCAGTCCGTCAAACAGCTCGATCGTGGTCGCCCGGGTGTTGGGTTCCTTACGCGCACCGGTACGCAATTCTACCATCGCGTTGGGCTCTTCCGAGCCGGCGCACATAATGCCACGCGGTCGATGGTACTTAAAACTACGGCCCAGCAAATGAACGCCATTGGCAAGCAATGCCGAAGCCAGTGTATCGCCCTCGTAGCCCTGATAGGTCTTACCATCAAAGGTGAAAGACAGGGGTTTGCGGCGATCGATCGCCCCGCCCTCGTCGCAGCGAAATTTCTGGCTCACGATTTGACCCCGTTGGTTTTTTTGCCGGACCCGGAACCGGGCGGCAGGTTGGGGGAAGCCGGCGCGGTGTCGAAAATTTCATGCGTGATGGTATCTCGGACCACGGTAATCCAGGCTCGACATCCATTCAGGTGTTGCCAGTGTTCGGTATGTTGACCGGCGGAATTATCACGCGTGTACACGTAGTCGTACCACTCGTCCAGCGAGCCACCGTCGGCCGGTCGCTGCACCGAGGCGTCGCCGCCATAGGAAAACTCGTCTTCGTTGCGGACCCCGCACCAGGGGCATTCGATTCGTAACATGTCTAGTCTCCTAGTGCGCGTTCGGTGAGGCGCCAACGCCTTTTTCATCGATCAGGCTGCCTTCACGAAAACGCTCCAGGGTGAAGTCCTTATTGAGCTCGTGGGCCTTGTCATGCGCGATGGTATAGGCAAATACCCAGCCGGAGCCCGGTGTGGCCTTGAAGCCACCGTAACACCAGCCACCATTCAGATACAGATTATGAATCGGGGTCTTACTGATGATCGGTGTGCCATCCATCGACATGTCCATCACGCCACCCCATTGACGCAGTATCCGCAGGCGGGCGAGGCAGGGCATCATGGTTACACCACCGGCGACGACATGATTGAAGGTCGGCAGGTTGCCACGTTGCGCATAGCTGTTGTAGCCGTCGAGATCACCGCCAAATACAAGACCTCCCTTGTCGGACTGACTGATATAAAAATGGCCCATCCCGAAGGTGCAAACCGTGTCGATCAGTGGCTTGATGCCCTCGGTAACAAAGGCCTGTAAAACATGGCTCTCGATAGGCAGTTTCATGCCGACCATATTAAATACCCGGCTTGAGTTACCGGCGACTGCCACACCCACCTGCCCCGCGCCAATAAAGCCACGTGAAGTTTCGACACCGAGAACCTTGTCGCCGGCACGCCTGATGCCGGTCACTTCACACTTCTGAATTATATCGACCCCGAGACTGTCGGCCGCCCGCGCGAAACCCCAGGCAACCGCGTCATGCCTTGCGGTTCCACCCCGCGGCTGAGAGAGGCCACCGATGACCGGGAAGCGGGTATTTCTGGAAAAGTCGAGATGCGGCATTAATTTCTTAACGCCATCGAGATCAAGCAGTTCGGCGTCAACGCCGTTGAGGTGCATTGCGTTGCCACGATGCACGGCGGCATCGCGCTGGGCATCGGTATGGAACAGGTTTAATACGCCTCGCTGGCTGAACATGACATTGTAATTCAAGTCCTGGCTCAGACCCTCCCACAGTTTCATCGAATGCTCGTAAAACTGGGAATTCGGTTTAAGCAGGTAGTTGGATCGCACAATGGTGGTATTGCGACCAGTATTGCCGCCACCGATGTAGCCCTTTTCGAGCACCGCAACATCGGTGATACCGTGTAATTTCGCCAGGTAATAGGCTGTTGCCAGGCCGTGTCCACCGCCGCCGATAATGATTACGTCGTACTGTTTCTTCGGTTCTGGATTTCTCCAGGCCCGGGTCCAGCCACGATTTCCGGATAGCGCCTGCTTGACCAGGCTTAAAGCAGAATAATGCATAAACGTCGGTTCGGTTTGGGTAAAATCAAGATGAACAGATTTGCGACTGGAGAGTCATGGTTGCTGAATTCAATCGCCGAACAACTCTATCTTTTCTCGAACAGGAAGTTTAAACAGAATAGCAATATAGCTGTCAATCGATTATCGACCTTGAAGAGCAAATAAACGACATCTGCAGATTGGTGGAATGTTCTGGTTGCCGGTTTAACCAGGGAACCTCTGATCAATTCATGAATGAACGTGTTGTGCCCAAAATAACCAATTTCTATGTTGTGAAACTTAGCAATAGCCCTGCT
>JACZQS010000141.1 GCA_022545625.1 Pseudomonadota bacterium | reverse complement strand
TATTGAACACCTGCCTTAGACATGTTAGTGCACACTATCGATCTTCGTTTTGTCGTCCTGGATCGCCGCTTGCAGCTGTAGGCCCCATCCTGCGGCATTATTTCGAAGATTCGCGCTTGTCAGAGCCATCAAACCATCAGTGGCTGACAAATTCATGTCAATCGGTAGAATTTAACCAGGTATATAGACGGGGAAAAATAATTGGTGGGTTAAATGGTGGGATGTAATTATTAATAAAAATTAAAGCCTTAACTATCAATTAGTTAAGGCTTTGTCTGGCGGAGAGAGAGGGATTCGAACCCTCGATACGTTGCCGTATACACACTTTCCAGGCGTGCTCCTTCAACCACTCGGACACCTCTCCTGATTCGCTACTTTAACTATCTAATTTTATCAGCTATCGAGCAGGTCGCACTGGTGCGAATGGGCGCGAAGACTACATGATCTACTAATGGCTATCAATCTTTAGTTCGAGCTTGGGATGGATCTGGTTTCTACCTGGCCAGGTTATGAAAATCATTGGTATGTTTTACGGTGAATCAGAACGTAAATTTGGTAACATAGAATCTTTTTTCAGCGCACCCCGTATGTTAACTGTAATTTCACCAGCCAAAACCCTGGATTTTGAGTCTCCTCCTTTAACCGAGGAGTTTTCGCAGCCAGCGCACTTGCATCAATCGCGCAAGTTGATGCGACATTTGCGTAAGTTTTCCAGTTCAGATTTATCAAAGTTAATGAATGTTAGCAATGATATCGCCGACCTGAATGTGAAACGCAACCGGCGCTGGAAGACACCGTTTACACCCGATAATGCGAAACAGGCGCTATTCGCTTTCAGGGGTGACGTCTATATTGGCCTCGATGCGGATAGCATGAATTCGGAGAACATCGAGTTTGCGCAGAAACATTTACGCATGCTGTCTGGTCTTTACGGCTTATTACGCCCACTCGATCTGATGCAGGCATACCGCCTCGAAATGGGTTCTCGGTTGCAGACTGATCAGGGAAATAATCTGTATCAGTTTTGGGATATGCGCATTACCAAGGCACTGAATTCCGAAATGAAACAGATCGATTCAAAGGTATTGCTCAACCTGGCATCAAGTGAGTATTTCAAAGCGATCAAATCAAAATCGATTCGGGGCCGGATAATTACTCCCGTCTTCAAAGACTTTCACCAGGGCAGCTACCAGGTGATCGGTTTTTTTGCCAAGAAGGCCCGCGGGTTAATGGCTCGACATATAATTGATCGACAAATCAACGAGGCCGAAGAGATCAAGCAATTTAGTAGTGAAGGTTATCGCTATAATCCGTCGCTTTCAAATGAGGATGAATGGGTATTTAGCAGAAAGCATTAATCGGCATAACGACTTAATAATACTACGACAGAAATCTTCCGATGGTTGAGCTATCACCCCGAGCTCACCGGGTTCAGGTCATTTCCGGTGTTTTCACTGCCCTGGTGGTAATGCTTGTGCTGATCGTTTATCCCAACGCAATCCAGAATTCGATTACCCAGCTGGAAAAAATACAAAAACGCGGAACCATCAAATTTCTAACCCTGAATAGCGCTTCCACTTATTACCAGGATGGTGAAGGGGGCAATGGATTTGAGTATCATCTCGGATTATTGTTTAGCCAACATATCAATGTCGAAGCTAAATTTATTACTGTCTCCAGTTTTGCCGATCTTTATCCTGAACTTCTGTTCGGCAGCGGTGATATCGCTGCTGCCGGATTATCCAGGAATGAATCCGAATTCAGCCACGCGGTGATGTATGGCCCCAGGTACTTCGAGGTGACCAACCAGGTCTTGTACCGCCGTGGAAATGTCGAAAAGCCCAGTGAGATAAGCGATTTATTCGACGGCTCGCTACGCGTGATCAGCGGTACCAGCCAGGTCAAACTACTGCGCCGGTTGCAGCTCAATTATCCCGAACTATCCTGGATCGAGACCGACGATATTGCCAGCGAGGAACTGGTCGAACTGGTTGATGACGGTAAGGCCGATTTTATACTGGCCGATTCGCATGAAATAGCCCTGCAAAGACGGTTTTTTCCCGAGTTGCGCATTGCCTTCGAGCTGGGACGTCCTAAGCAACTACGCTGGGCATTCAATCATGCGAATGACAACAGCCTGGCACTGGCGGTAGAGGCCTTTTTTGCCCAAATCAAGGCGGACGGCCGTCTCGAACAATTGATTCATCGTCACTATAGCTATACCGCACGCTTTAACTATTCGGATATTAAAACTTTTAACCGGCATCTGGAGAACCGGTTGCCCAAATATGAAGCAATTTTCAGGCAGGAAGCCGAAGCCACCGGTATCGACTGGCGCCTGCTGGCAGCCATCGGTTACCAGGAGTCTCTATGGAATGCCCGCGCAAAATCACCCACCGGTGTGCGCGGTCTTATGATGTTGACCCTGGTCACGGCCAAACAGATGAAGGTGGCTAACCG
The DNA here is from genome assembly GCA_022545625.1 of Pseudomonadota bacterium. Lineage (GTDB taxonomy): Bacteria > Pseudomonadota > Gammaproteobacteria. The sequence continues at coordinate 4,047 of JACZQS010000141.1, read as the reverse complement.
GCTGGATCCGGCGCAAAGTATTCGTGGCGGGGCTAAATATTTTTCTAGCGTACTGAAGCGAGTGCCGGAGAGCGTGACCGAGCCCGACCGGACCTGGCTAGCGCTGGCATCATACAATGTGGGTTTCGGGCATGTTCAGGATGCGCGAAAAATAACCCAGTTAAATGGTGGAGACCCGAATAAATGGATCGACGTTAAAAAGAGCTTGCCGCTGCTGGCACGCAAGAAATGGTACAAGGCCACTAAATACGGTTACGCTCGCGGCTGGGAACCGGTGAAATACGTCGAAAACATCCGTCAATATCGAGCCTACCTGGTAGGTTCAGCGATAAAAGACAATCGAGAGGTGAACCTTGGTGACGATCAATCACGTTCGGAGCGACGTTCACTGGCTCCCAGCCATTAACCGGTTAGTTTTTCAGATTTCTTCGCCGCCCGTTTTTGCTCGAAGAATTGACTCATCAGCGCGGAACACTCTGTCGCTAACACGCCAGCGGAAATTTCCGGTTTGTGGTTAAACTGTGCGGATTCAAAAATTTGAAACGCGCTCTGGATGGCTCCCGTTTTAGGCTCTAAAGCACCAAACACAATTCGAGCCACGCGCGCCTGCACCAGTGCCCCGACACACATCGCACAGGGTTCAAGCGTTACGTACAAAGTGGTATCGACAAGGCGATAGTTTTGCAACCGTTTGGCAGCCTCCCGGATGACTACAATTTCAGCATGGGCAGTGGGGTCTAATGTCGTAATCGGCTGATTATACCCACGGGCTATCAATTCTCCCGACTTATCCACCAGTACCGCACCAACAGGAACCTCGTCACAACTGGCGGCATTCTGCGCCTGTTCCAGCGCCTGTAGCATCCAGAACCGATCGTCTTTAGGCTGGTTTTCCAGCGTCTTTACTCCCACTCAATGGTGCCGGGTGGTTTGCCCGAGATGTCGTAGACCACACGTGATATCCCGTCTATCTCATTCATAATGCGGCGAGACACATGATCCAGGAATTCGTAGGGCAGCCTGGCCCATTGCGCAGTCATGAAATCTATGGTTTCAACTGCGCGCAGAGATACCACGTGATTGTATCGCCGTCCATCACCGGTTACACCAACCGACTTGACTGGTAAAAAAACCACGAATGCCTGCGATACCGTATCGTACAGATCGTGTTTTCGTAATTCCTCGATGAATATTTGATCCGCCAGTCTCAGGACATCGGCAAATTCCCTTTTAACTTCACCGAGTATCCGTACACCGAGACCCGGCCCGGGAAAAGGATGTCGATAGACCATTTCTGCTGGCAAACCCAGATCGATCCCGATGCGTCTTACCTCGTCCTTGAACAATTCACGTAAAGGTTCAACCAGCTCAAGTTTCATATCGTCGGGCAAACCACCGACATTGTGGTGCGACTTGATTAGATGCGCCTTACCGGTTGCAGCGCCAGCCGATTCGATCACGTCGGGATAAATAGTACCCTGTGCCAACCATTTCGCGTCATCCAGCTTACGCGCCTCTTCTTCAAATATTTCGATAAAAAGGTTTCCGATCGCCTTGCGCTTTAACTCGGGATCAACCACTCCCTTAAGTTTTTGAAGAAACCGGTCCTCGGCGTCTACCCGAATTATTTTAAGTCCCATATGGGTTGCAAACTGATCCATCACCTGGTCGCCTTCCTGATAGCGAAGCAAGCCATTATCGACAAAAATACAGGTGAGCTGATCGCCAATCGCTCGATGCAACAGTGCAGCAACCACCGAGGAATCGACACCCCCGGATAAACCCAGTATCACCACATCGCTGCCGACTTTGGCACGTGCTTCGGTGATTGTGGCCTCGATAATATTGGCCGAAGTCCAGGCCGACCCACAGTCGCAGATATCGTGTAAAAATCGACCATAGATCGCCATACCCTGTTTGGTATGGGTTACTTCGGGGTGGAACTGCAAACCATAGATCTTTCTTTTTTCATTGGCGATACCGGCTATCGGTGCGCTTTCGGTGCTTGCCATCAGTTTAAATCCGTCTGGTAACCGCGAAACACGATCACCGTGCGACATCCACACGTCGAGCATGCCATGCCCCTCGTCGGTCACGCTATCCTGAATATCACGTAATAAGTCAGTATGGCCGCGGGCGCGAACACTGGCATAGCCGAATTCACTCTTGCCAACATTTTCAACTTCGCCGCCAAGCTGCCGGGCGATGGTTTGCATGCCATAACAAATCCCGAGTATCGGAACGCCTGAATCAAATATTTCCTGCGGCGCCTGTGGCGTTTTGGAAGCAAGTGTTGATTCTGGTCCCCCGGAAAGAATGAAGCCTTTCGCACCGAATTCCGCAATGCGATCCGGGGCGATATCCCAGGGGTAGATTTCACAATAAACGCCGCACTCTCGAACGCGCCGAGCGATCAACTGTGTATATTGAGATCCGAAGTCCAGTATCAGGATTTTATCGTCGTGTAAATCGCTCAAGACAAGCCTGCTACCATTTGATTAGCACTTGCTAATAACTGTCATTCCCGCGTAGGCGGGAATCTAGTAGGAGGGAAAGCATTGTATCGAAGATTCCTGCTTTCGCAGGAATGACGAAATTTCTCGCGGCAGTGGTGATTTTATTGGTTCCGGGACTAAAGTTAAGTGTCACTAAAATTAAACCTGGTAATTCGGTGCTTCTTTGGTAATCGTCACATCGTGAACGTGTGATTCAACCATACCGGCGTGGGTAACCTTGACAAACTCCGGCCTGGTGCGTAGTTCGTCTATGGTTCTGCAGCCAACATATCCCATACTGGAACGCACGCCACCGAGCAATTGATGGATAGTATTGATCAACGGTCCCTTGAAGGGAACCCGGCCTTCGACACCTTCGGGTACCAGTTTTTCATCGGCACTGTCAGCCTGAAAATAGCGGTCACTGGACCCTTTTTGCATCGCCGCTATCGAACCCATGCCGCGGTATGATTTGTAGGACCGACCCTGAAATAATTCGACTTCACCGGGTGCTTCTTCGGTACCGGCGAACATGCTGCCAATCATCACCGCGTGTGCGCCGGCGACTAATGCCTTCGAGATATCGCCAGAATACCGAATTCCACCATCGGCAATGACCGAAATATCGGTATCTTTTAGAGCTTCGGCAACATTGCTAATCGCCGAAATTTGCGGCACGCCGACACCAGCCACGATACGGGTGGTACAAATTGAACCGGGACCAATGCCCACCTTAACCGCATCGGCACCCGCTTCCATCAAATCTCTGGCGGCAGCTGCGGTCGCGATATTACCGCCTATCACCTGAATATCCGGGTAATTTTTTTTGATCCATGCGACCCGATCAATAACTCCGCGCGAGTGGCCGTGGGCGGTGTCGACAACAATTACATCAATCTCGGCTTCGATTAGTGCCGCAATCCTTTCCTCCGTTTCGGTATCCGTTCCGACCGCGGCGCCAACCCGCAACCGGCCCTGATCGTCCTTGCAGGCAAGCGGGTATACGCTGGATTTGACTATATCCTTTACCGTGATCATTCCCCTCAATTCACCGCTATCACTCACTACCAGCAAGCGCTCGATGCGATGACGATGGAGCAGATCGATCACCTCGGATTTTTCGGCACCCTCACCAACTGTCACCAGCTTGTCACGCACGGTCATAATTGAAGACACCGGCTGGTCTAGATTAGTTTCGAATCGAAGGTCGCGTTTTGTTACGATTCCCACCAGGCCTTCGCTGCCGATAACGGGAAGCCCGGAAATTTTCTGTTTCTCGGTCAAATCTATAACATCGCGCACCAGGGTATCAGGAGCGATTGTGATTGGATCCTTGATTACCCCGCTTTCGTACTTTTTGACCCTGGCTACCTGTTTCGCCTGTTCGCCGATCGACAGGTTCTTATGCACAATACCCAGGCCACCTTCCTGGGCAATCGATATCGCCAGGCGGTATTCGGTAACCGTATCCATAGCCGCAGAAATAAGCGGAATATTCAGCTCTAATCCTCGGGTTAATCGGGTTTTCAAAATAGCGTCGTTGGGGAGTAAT
>JACZQS010000140.1 GCA_022545625.1 Pseudomonadota bacterium | reverse complement strand
AGAAAAATTCATGGCGGTAATTCGTACCCGGCAAAATAGTCCAGAGGTGTACGATCCTGATAGTCACAAGAACCAAGTTAATCAATTGTTCAATCACATTCAGGCAGCACTCAACGAAAACGACAACAATTACGGCAACGTGTTGCAGGCGCTAAGTGAGAATATGACAGGTAGTGCTTACACTCCGCTGTTAACGCACCGAAATGCATTATTCCAATATTACGAAGATTTTTATGCGAAACATCAGAAATTGGTTGATGAAGAAAAGATGATCAATCGCATCGAGCGGAATGCATACATTCGAGCCACTTTTTTCCGCACCTTAACGACAGCGTTGATCGCTGGTGTGATATTTTTATTTTATTACATAGCTCACCAAATAGGCATGCAAATGCCGATGCAGTTCGGCAAAGCCCAACAATCAACCCAACAAATGACTATTTCAGAGAAAACGCTACAAGTGGAGAAAGGTGCCGTAGAAAAAGAAAAGAAAATCGAAATAAAATTGCCTAAACAGGCGAATCAACCCACTGAAAAAGGTGATGTTGAGTAATTATATTAGAAGGTATCGGGTTTTATTAGAAGGTTTTGAATTTTAAGGATATTCCAATAAATTTTAAATTATTGATTAATATAAAGTAATTTGGTCGGGGCGAGAGGATTTGAACCTCCGACCACCTGCACCCCATGCAGGTACGCTACCAGGCTGCGCTACGCCCCGATTATGAGTGTGGGATTATATACTAGCGTTTAAGCAGGGTAAGTAAATCTTCCAGTTCCAGCAGCGTTTGTCTAATAATTTGCTGACTCTGGATGGCGTCGTCTTTGGCGCCCTCGCCGTCTAGTCGTTGGCGGGCGCCACCGATGGTAAAGCCTTCATCGTACAACAGGCTTCGAATTTGACGGATGAGTAAAACGTCGTGGCGTTGATAGTAACGTCTGTTTCCACGCCGCTTGACGGGTTTTAGCTGAGGGAATTCCTGCTCCCAATAACGCAGGACATGGGGTTTGACATCACAAAGCTCGGCAACCTCACCTATGGTGAAGTAACGTTTACCTGGTATTACTGGTAATTCGCTATTGTTGCCCGCTTCCAGCATATGCCTCTACTCTTATCTTCAATTTTTGACCTGGTCGAAAAGTCACTACTTTTCGCGCAGATATCGGTATTTCCTCACCGGTTTTTGGGTTGCGACCCGGCCTTTCAGCTTTTGAGCGGGTAAGAAAATTCCCAAACCCCGACAGTTTAACCTGATGACCCGTTTCTAACGCAATCTTAACTTCTTCGAAGAAAAGTTCGACGATCTCCTTTGCCTCTCTTTTATTAAGCCCAAGTTCGTCAAATAGCATTTCGGCCATATCAGCCTTGGTCAATGACATTAGTTCTCCCTCAAGATGGCGTTGTATTGTTTTTTTAGTTGGTTGAGGATTTTAACAACTATTTTGTCCACATCCCCATCAACTAGAGTGCGGGAAAAGTCCTGTAAAATCAAGCCCAAAGCGACACTTTTTCGATTATTTCTCAACTCTTTACCAGTATAGACGTCAAATACAAATACTTCCTGTAAAATCTTACTTTTTATCGAATATGTGCAATCAATCAAACTTTGAACGCTAATATCGGTATCGACTGTTATTGCTATATCGCGCCTTATCGACGGAAATTTAGACATTTCGACGAAATTGGGTAATTTTGACCGCAGTATCGGCGCTAGTTCTAGTTCGAATAAAAATACCGGCTGAACCAGATCCAACCTCGGCATAACCGCTGGGTGCAGCGCACCTATAAAGCCGATTTGTTGATTATTATACATTACATCAGCACCCTGCCCCGGATGTAATATCGGGTTACTGGTTTTGACAAATTGATATTTTGACTGATCTGACAAGCGTAATATGGATTCCAGATAACCTTTAATATCGTAAAAATCAACCGCTTCTGATCGGGATAACCACCCCTCATTATCTCTGCTACCAGTAATTACTGCCGCTATATGCGTCTTCTGTTGCAGTCCATCTGATTCCGGAATAAAGCAAAGACCTGTTTCAAAAAGTCGAATTCGTTGCTGCTGGCGATTGATATTGTATCGTAAAGCCTGTATCAGTCCTGGTAGTAGCCGGGTACGCATGACAGACATGTCAGCGGAAATTGGATTCGACAGTGCGAGTGTTTCCTGGTGCGGATCCAGAATCGCCTGCGTTTCAGGCGACACGAATGAATAGGTCACTGCCTCGTAAAACCCTTGCCTGACCAGGGCTTCTTTTATTTCATTAATTCCGAGTTGAGTTTCTGAAAAACTCTCCATTCTCGAATGCGCTGCTTCCCTGGTACCTGGTATATTGTTATACCCAACCAGCCGACCAATTTCCTCGATCAGGTCTGCTTCAATACTAATATCGAACCGGTAGCTGGGCGGTACAACTAGCCAGCCCTGTTCCTGTTGTTCCACCCGCATATTCAGACTTTCGAGTATCTTCACCACATCTTCTTCCGAAATTGCAATCCCAAGCAGCCGCTTAACTCTCGCATATCGTAAACTCACCGGAGATCTGACAGGCATAGACTCGGGGATTTCCGCATCGATCACAGGACCGGCCTCACCGCCAACAATATCAAGCAGTAGCTCCGTCGCCCGATGCATTGCCCTGACCTGTAAACCAGGATCAACACCACGCTCAAATCGATGTGAAGAATCGGTATTCATACCATAACGTCGGGCTTTTCCAGCAAGTTCAAACGGGGTGAAGAATGCGGCTTCGAGGAAAATATTTTTGGTATCATGCTGAACCGATGAATGGAGCCCTCCCATTATCCCTGCCAACGCAACAGCTTTGCGCTGATCGGCAATAACCAGCAAATCACTTCCGCATTCGATTTCGGATTGATCCAGCAGGGTGAATTTTTCCCCGGCCTTGGCCCACCGCACCCGAATACCGCCTTCGAGTTTATCGAAATCGAAACCGTGCATCGGCTGGCCCAACTCCATCATCACAAAGTTGGTAACATCGACTACCGGGCTTATCGGACGTAATCCGCTCCTCCGCAACTTTTCCTGCATCCACACAGGCGTCCGGGCGCTCGGATCAATATTGTTAATGATACGGCCAACATAGTGAGGGCAGGCTTCAGGCGCGAGTATTTCGACCGGAAAATCATCCTCGATGGTTGCTTTAATAATCTTGCCAGAAGCGTCTTTCAGATCGACATTATTGATTGCCGACACTTCCCGTGCGACTCCAGCCAGGCTAATACAGTCGCCACGATTAGGAGTTAATTCAAGTTCGATGAGATTATCATCCAACCCCAAATACTCGTAGATGCTGGTACCAGAGGGGGCGTCCGCCGGTAACTCGATGATGCCATCGGAAATCTCTGCGATCCCGAGTTCGGATGCCGAGCACAACATCCCATTTGATTCGACACCTCGAATTTTTACTTTTTTGACCTTGAGTCCAGGCAACGCGGCACCAATCTGCGCAAATGCCACTTTTAATCCTTGCCTGGCGTTGCTGGCACCACAAACCACCTCGACTGTATTTTTACCATTACTGACCTGGCACAGGCTTAGTTTATCGGCTTCAGGATGAGGCTCAACCGCCAGCACTTCACCGACGATTACATTTTCGAGTTTGGTACTCGCGGGTTCAACAGTCTTAACTTCCAGGCCAACCATGGTAAGCTGTTCGATCAATTGACTGGAATCGATTCCAGGATTTACCCATTCACGTAGCCAGTTTTCACTAATTATCATATCGGTGGAGGTCTAGGCAAACTGCTGCAAAAAGCGCAGGTCGTTTTCAAAAAACAGGCGCAGGTCGTTGACCCCATAACGCAGCATGGCAAGCCGTTCTATGCCGAGGCCAAAGGCGTAACCGGTAAAGACATCATTGTCGATACCGGTGTGTCTGAAAACCTCGGGGTGTACCATTCCACAGCCCAGCACCTCAAGCCAGCCGCTTTGACTGCATACCCGGCAACCGTCACCACCGCACATCACGCAACCGATATCGGCTTCCATCGAAGGTTCTGTAAAGGGGAAATACGATGGTCTGAATCGTATTTTCAGGTCATCCTGCTCGAAAAACAATGTCAGGAATTCTTCAAGAGTGCCTTTTAAATCTGAAAAAGAAACATTTTCATCGATCAATAATCCCTCGACCTGGTGAAACATCGGCGTATGGGTAATATCGGAATCGCAGCGATAGACTCTACCGGGCGCAATCACTCGCACAGGCGGCGCCTGCTGCTCCAGTACACGAATCTGTACTGGCGAGGTATGGGTACGCAACAACCGTCGATCATCGAAGTAAAATGTATCGTGCATAGCCCTCGCGGGATGATGCGCGGGAATATTCAATGCCTCGAAATTATGGAATTCATCTTCGACCTCGGGTCCTTCGGCTGTGTCAAAGCCAAGCTTACCGAACATTTTCTGAATCCGGTTCATGGTCAGGGTTACCGGATGAAGACCGCCTGAATTTACCACCCGGCCCGGTAAACTAATGTCCAGCGTTTCAGAAGAAAGTTTATTGGAAATGAACTGATCATTAATCGCCGATTTACGCTCTTCCAGCAGGTCCTGGATACGAAGTTTGATTTGATTAATCGCCTGGCCGGCGGCCGGCCTCAATTCCGGGGAGAATTGCCCGAGGCTTTTCAGTCTGGATGTGATCTCGCCTTTCTTACCCAGGTATGCAATGCGAACCGAATCGAGCGCAGCCAAATCCTGAGACTGGCTGATCGCCTGTATTGCGTTCTCGAGTATATTGTCTAGTTCTTGTGACACTTTTTTTTCTTAAGATTATCGACAAGGACGGCCAGCATCCTTGTCGAGGCAACGAAGCTGCCTGTTAGGCCGGCACATCCTGTTGGCTTGCCGGATTAATGTCAGGCTGTTACTGCTAGCCCTGCCCTGGCCTTTTCGACTAACGCTGTGAATGCGGGTCTGTCAAATATTGCGATATCAGACAATACCTTGCGGTCGATTTCAATCGAGGCTTTTTTCAATCCATTCATAAACACGCTGTAGGACATTCCATTTTCCCTGGCCCCGGCATTAATACGGGCTATCCATAAGGCACGAAACTGGCGCTTGCGTTGACGGCGATCCCGATAGGCATACTGGCCGGCTTTGGTAACTGCCTGCTTGGCCACGCGAAATACCTTGCTACGGGCACCGCGATAACCTTTAGCTTTATCGAGAATTTTCTTATGGCGTGCGTGGGCAACAACGCCCCTCTTTACTCTTGGCATGACTCTACTCCCTACGAATACGGCAACATACGACGTACCATACGGACATCGTTTTCATGTATTTCAAGCATCTCACCGAGATGACGCTTGCGCTTGCTGCTTTTCTTGGTAAGGATATGGCGCAAGTGTGATTGCGCACGTTTGTAGCTACCTGCCGCGTTTCGTTTGAAACGTTTGGCAGCGCCACTGTTTGACTTCATTTTTGGCATTTCAAACTCCAGTTTTCAATAGTATTTTAAGGACCCTGGACGCCGGAGACGCGCCTCAGGGTTCGTAACTAGATCGCTCTAGTTTAGCTCTGGACTATTCATCGTTGAAATCCCAGAGACCACAACCACAGAAAATATTATTTCCGTTGATTGGTAATCCCATGACCTGACGCCATGGATTTATCCGTACATCCTGTACGGAGGCTAAATTTTATATCTATCACCCTATTTTGACTGGCGTTTCTTGGGTACCAGCAACATGGTCATCTGGCGCCCTTCGGACTGTGGATACTGATCCACGTTGGCATATTCCTGCATATCTTCTTCGACCCGTTTGAGCAATATCGTACCCAGTTCCATATGAGCCATTTCCCGACCTCTAAAGCGAACCGTGACCTTACAGCGGTCACCAATTTCGATGAACTGAATCAATTTCTTCAGCTTAACCTGGTAGTCACCTTCTTCGGTTCCCGGTCTAAACTTGATTTCCTTAATATGGACCTGGCGCTGTTTCTTGCGCTGGTCATGCAACTTTTTCTTCTGCTGAAACCGGTATTTCCCATAATCCATCAATCGGCATACGGGTGGTTCTGCATCAGGGACTATTTCAACAAGATCCAATCTGGCTTCTTCCGCGAAACTTTTCGCTTCCTCCAAAGACACGATGCCTTTCTGTTCGCCATCTTCTGCGATGAGCCTGACTTCAGGCACTGTAATTTCATCGTTCAGACTCCTCTGTTTATTATCTGCGATTAGATAGTCTCCCAAAAATGGTATTTCAAATTAAAAACCCTCTGTATATATTATCCACGAGTTCTCTGCCTACCAGAACAAAAAAAATGATTTTCTACTTCCCAGCTCAAACAATGGGCTCTTTCCATTACCTGTCGTTGCACGCCCATATACGGCAGAAAGGTCTGATTCTCATCAGACCTCCCTCTTTCCGGCCTGTTAACCGGTTTGTTCATTGACAAGATTGACAAAATCATCGATCTGCATCGTACCCAGTTCATCACCCCCCAGGCTACGCACGGCGCTTGTACTCCCTTCCACCT
>JACZQS010000139.1 GCA_022545625.1 Pseudomonadota bacterium | reverse complement strand
CCGGAGGCACAGACACAGCACGTCTCCGGTCGATTCCAGCCCGACGCTCTTGGGCAGCGGTACGGATATGTGAGGCCGAGGATTAAACCCCTGGCTATAGTGCAGGTCAATGCCAGCTCGGACACAGGACCGCTCCAATCCCTTCAACAGCTCCGCGTGCGACAAAAATCGTGCCAACCCTCGGCTGTAAAGGCAATGGACCTGACCTTCCATACCTGCTCCATTGCCTGATCAGCTGTCATCGCATGTTCTCTGAGCATGTAATAAGCCATTAACAGGCCGGTCCGATCTTTACCCGAACGGCAGTGGATTAGCACTTTACCGGTGGCCAGATGTTTCTTAACAAATTCCAGTGCCCTGGGTAAACTTGCCAGGCAAATTTCCCGGTCTCCCGGTCTTGGTGGAGCATTTCCGGACAGGGGAATGCAGGTGTACGCCAGACCTGAATTTTCTATTTCATCCAGATGGCACAGGTCGCCATTATTGACCGAAATAATCGCCGAAAATCCTGCCCTGGCAAAATCGCCTGGCACCCATGGATTTTTGTTTGGCCCGGTCCTACCGGCTACCTTTCCTGTTTCCAGCCAAAATATGTGACGCAAAAATAGCTCCCCGGTTGTACGAAGGAATATTGACAACAACAGTACATAATATTATATAGTCGAGCGAGGTCCATTGAACTAACAAAAATTTATCCGTTCTAAGGCCCACATTTAAACTGGCGTGGACATAAAAAATGAAATTATACAGACAGGGTATTTTATTACTGCTTGGCACAATTATATTATTATTCAATACGCAGGCATGGTCGGTAGATCCTGTTTTCAACCAGCGTGGTATCGCTATCAGAGGCTATGATCCTGTTGCCTACTTTACCGACGATAAGCCGAAAAAAGGTGATCCCAACTATGTCCATCGGTGGATGGGGACAAGCTGGCAATTTGCGAGCAAATCCAATTTTGAATCTTTTGTTAACAACCCTGAAAAATATGCGCCGCAGTACGGCGGCTACTGCGCCTATGCTGCCAGCAGTGGTTATGTTGCCTCGACAGATCCGAACGCCTGGACCATACACAACGATAAGTTGTACTTGAACTATTCCAAGTCTGTTAGAAAGACCTGGATAAAAAATAAGAATGGGCATATCAAGAGTGCCGACAAGAATTGGCCAGGGCTCAAAGGGGGTTAGCTAAATCGTTAGTACTCCTGCAATGAGGTAACTCGTTAGAAGAAGCACCAGTCAATATAGTTGCGGTTCGCCGTCTGGCCGGATGCCAAAGCGTTTGTAGCCCCACTGGTATTGGGCCGGGCATTGGCGCACACACTGCTCGACACCCTGGTTGAGCGCTGTAACCGAAATCCGCAGATCCGGGTCTGAAATTTGCGCCGGCGCGGCGCTGAAATGAAAGTCGTAACCGGCACCTCCCGGTAGCCGTTCGATCCAGGCAAACAACACCTTGCAATCGGTTTTTTGCGCCAGTTTGGAAAGCAGCACCATGGTTAACGCCTCGATACCGAAAAAAGGCGCAAATTGGCCCATGCCCAATTTCGCCTGCTGATCAGGCAGGATGCCAACCAGTTGACCATTGCGGATTGCCTGAAACACCTGACGCACGCCCTTGCCATCGGCCGGAATCAATTTCACGCCAGTTCGCTCACGACCGCGTATTATCACCTGCTCTACACCCGGGTCATCGGGTCTCTTGTACATAATAACGGTTTCAATCTGCGAGGGCAGGTATTGGCCCATCAGTTCCCAGCTGCCGAGATGGGGTGCGGCGAGCAACACGCCCTGGCCCGCTGCACAGGCTTGTTCGAAAAGTTCCCGGCCATGTATATTTCGGATCAGGCCAAATATTCGCTCCGGTTTCTGATACCAGAACCAGCCAATCTCAAGAAAAGTCTGAACCATCGATCGCATACAGTCCCGCGCCAATAATTCCCGGCGCCCGGGCTCAAGTTCTGGAAAACACAGTTCGATATTACGCCTGGCAAGGCGTATTCTGCGATTGGGGATGCGATAAAGCAGGCTGCCAAGTGTAGTCCCCGCAACCATTAGGAGGCGCAGCGGTACGATGCTGAACAGGCGCAGGAAGCAGGTCAGTATTACCCCTTGAACTGTCATCCGTTGTTATTGATCGAGTCGACGAGGCCGGCCACCGTCACCTTCCTGCTGTAGCGGTGCTGTTAGAGCCTGATAAATTGCTATTCACAGGCAAATCTCAATCTCGGGCCCATCGTCACTCTGTCACTCTTTGTTCAGTTGCAAGATCATACCTTAAAAACACTTTCGCCTATATCGGTCAACACCTGCCTTTGGAAGCCTTGAGGCTATCAGGTCCCGGTTCGCGATCTCTTGATTTACTTGACCTGGTCAATCGATAATTCTATTTTCGGCGGAGGATTGCTGCTGTCGATTCCCCCGGACTCGACGAACAGGTCCCCGGGCTGTGCGACCGGATTTCCACTGATGGAAACACGCGCACCGACGATTACCCGCGCAAAGCTTGACAGTTTCATTGTCTGAATCATCGCATCGCTGTCGCTGAGGATGACATCGGCTGGCAGGTCCTGCACTGTCAGGCGTTTTACTGCAAGCGGCATTGGGGGTCCATCCATGGCCTTGGCATAGACAAAAACCGAATCCCCAGGTGCCGCGAGATGGCGTAAATTTTCTGCCAGGCTAATTGACAGATTCAGAATTCTGACGACAGCGACCGATGCGCTTAATTGCGGATCTCGCTGCTCAAGTATTTGAATCAATTCGCGCACTTCGGTGCTCGACTCAGGATCGTTCTGAATCAGTGGCATGAGTTGTGACCATGAAGCATGTGCGCCCTTGTAGTCCTGGCGTTGCTCGGCTGCCAGCCCGGCGAGCCATAGTCCGGTAGGATCTTGCGGTGAAATTTCTAAACCACGCCGCACCAATTGCTCCGGCTCGCCCTGCATGGCACCGTCGTTTTGCATCGCCAGTGCATCAGCCAGCGAAAACATAACCCCGGGCTCTTCGCCGACCAGGTCGTAAGTGCGTTGGTATGCGGTAATCGCCTTGTCAAATTTCTGTCGGGCCATATAGGTTTTACCGAGTACGAACCAGCCCTCGGCATCCTCGGGATTATTGCGCAGGCGTTGCTTGATTAATTCCTCTATTTCTTCAACGCTGAGATCAGTTAGCTGATTTTGAGCCCGCGTATCAACCGGCACCTGTGCAAGCGCCGGATTCTTAATCACGCCATATTCACCAAGCTGAAAATAAAGTCCGAAGCTCAATATCGGAATTGCCACTGCTAATAACCATACCACCCACCTTCCCTGTTGGCCTGGATCAGAGGCTTCGATGTTTTCCAGATCCAGCGCCAATGCGGTCTGCAGATCAAGCAATGTATTGTCGTATTCCTCCTGGTTCAGCTCGCCCTGCGCCAATTGAGAATCGAGATCATTTTTTTTATCCCTGGCGATGTCAATATTCTGCTTCTGCCGATCATCAGCCTGATCGGTTACCTGGACTCTTAATATGGGTGGCAATAAAATGAGCAGAGCCAGCAGTAGCAGGCCAATCGCCGCAATCCAGAAGATCATAGTTAGTCCCGATTATCTGAGAGTAATTGCCGTGCGCGTTCCAGCGCATCAGCATTAGGCGGCACTAAATTTTGTTTCTTGCGCATCGCTCGAATAACCAGCCATAACACCAGTACCAGCATTACAAACGGCCCGAACCATAACAATAACGTATCTCTTTTCAGACGCGGCCGGTACAACACAAAATCTCCATAGCGATCGACCATATACTGCGCGACCTGATCGGGAGTTTTTCCCTGGGCTAGCAGTTCGTAGGTTTGTCTGCGCAAATCTTTTGCCAGGTCGGCATTCGATCCGGCGAGATTCTGATTTTGACAGACCAGGCAACGCAGTTCACTGACCAGCCTGTAGTAGTCGGCTTCCATTTGGGTCGATTCGAATTCATAGGATTCGATCGCAGCCTGCAGGGGCGGGGTAAATAACAGAAAGCACAAAAGGCATAGCCTCAACATAATGACAGCTTTCAACTCAATAATTCGCGCAGCAGAGGGACAATTTCACTATCCAGCGTCCCCTGGTTTATCGGCCCGATAAACTTGTATTTGATTAGACCATTTTTATCAACGATAAAAGTTTCCGGCACACCATACACTCCCCAATCGATACCGATTCGCCCATCGGCATCCATCAGGCTTGCGCTATAAGGATCACCCCACTGTTGCAACCAGCCTTTCGCATCTACAGATCTATCCTTGTAGTTCAAACCAATTACTTTAACCAACTCCATTTGCGCGAGGCGCGTGACGAACTCATGCTCGGCACGACAGGCGACACACCAGGATGCCCATACATTCAACACCCATACTTCACCCAGCAAATCCTTGTTTGAGATCTGTTGTTGCGGAGCGTGAAGGCTGGCCAGTGAAAAAGCGGGTGCCGGCTTATCGATCAGCGGCGAAGGCACCTTCTTTGGATCGAGACCCAAACCGTAAGCAAGCAGGCCCACCATCAAGATAAAAATAGCCAGTGGAAGCTTGAAGCGCATCAGACCGGCTTCCCAACTGCGCTAATTGGTACTTTCACGGTCGATCTCGATCTTTGATGATAGCGGCGGTCCGAGGCAGCGAATAAGCCGCCCAATGCCATGATAATTGCGCCCAGCCAAATCCAGCGGATAAAAGGTTTGTAATAGATGCGGATTGCCCAACTGCCCTTGTCATCCAGAGGCTCGCCCAGGGCGATAAACAAATCCCGTGTTAACCCGGCATCGATAGCAGCCTCGGTCATCGACGATTGTCGCACCGGATAGTTTCGCTTCTCCGGCAGCAGCTCAACCTGGAAACTGCCATCATCCGATGTGACCTCGAAGCTGCCGCGCGTCGCTATATAGTTGTCGACCTCGTAATCGCGCACGCCATTGAATACAAACTGGTATCCGGCGACCGAGTAAACATCGCCCGGCGCCATGCGCAGATCCTTTTCCTGGTTATACAAACTGGTCAGGGTAATGCCGACAATGAATACCGCGATACCGATATGACCGAAAATCATGCCGTAAAAACCTGAGGGTGTTGCACGCAGCGTGGACAAAAAAGCCCGATTCCTGAAACGCTCCCATAATGCCACTATTGCACTGCTGACAATCCATATCGACATGAGCAAGCCGATAAACCCCAACCACAGCCATTCGGGTAATCCGAGGCTGACTAAAATCGAGATGATTAGCGCAGCTATTAGGGGTAGGCGTAACCTGGAAAATAGACCTTGCCCGGTATCGCTTTTCCACCGAATTAACATACCGACACCGATGAGAATAGCCAGGGGTGCCGTCAGGCTCAAAAATACCAGGTTGAAATACGGGGGCCCTATCGAGATTTTTCCGCCCATTGCATCGATCGCAATTGGATACAGGGTACCGAGCAATATCGCCGCCGCTGCAACCGTGAGGAAGATATTGTTTAACAACAACGCCATTTCACGCGAGAGTAATTGTGTCTGTGCGGCACTTTTTAACATCGGTGCGCGCCACGCATAGAGTATTAACGAGCCACCAATGACGAGACCGAGGAAAGCAAGAATGAACACCCCGCGCTCCGGGTCACTGGCAAATGCATGTACCGAAGTCAGAACCCCGGATCTAACCAGAAAAGTTCCGAGCAGGCTCAACGAAAAAGTAAAAATTGCCAGCAGGGCGGTCCAGGCCTTGAAGGTGCCGCGTTTTTCGGTAATCGCCAGCGAATGCATCAGCGCAGTACCGACCAGCCAGGGCATAAACGAGGCATTTTCTACCGGATCCCAAAACCACCAGCCACCCCAGCCCAACTCGTAATAGGCCCACCAGCTGCCGAGCGCGATGCCGAGGGTTAAAAACAACCAGGCCACATTGGTCCAGGGGCGCGACCAACGGGCCCAGGCCGAGTCGACCGACCCGGATAACAGTGCTGCAATCGAAAATGCGAAGGCCACCGAAAATCCGACGTAGCCGATATACAACATCGGTGGATGTATCGCGAGTCCGATATCCTGCAGTAATGGATTCAGGTCGCTGCCTTCAGCAATTGCTGGAAACAAACGATCGAATGGATTCGACGTCAGCAGGATAAACAATAAAAACCCGACACTCACCAGGCCCATGACACCTAGAACACGTGCCCGCATCGCATTCGGTACATTCGCGCTGAATAGTGCCACTGCCGCACTCCAGATCGATAAAATCAGCGACCACAGCAGCAATGACCCTTCGTGTGAGCCCCAGACACCAGAAATCAGGTAAACCAGCGGTAACTGGGTATTAGAATTTTTCGCCACATAGAGCACCGAAAAATCGTGATCGAGAAACGCCCAGGTCAGGCAGGCATAGGCGATTGCGACGAACAGAAATTGTCCCAGTGCTGCGGGTTTGGCAATCGCCACCCAGCGCTGTATCCCGATAGTAGCACCTGCAAGCGGCAACACTGACTGCACGATAGCAATGCACAGGGCAATAATGAGTGCAAATTGACCAATT